>VBCY01000115.1 GCA_005882995.1 Betaproteobacteria bacterium | reverse complement strand
CACTGCATCGAGGGCTCACGCGCGCCGAGGCGAGCGCTCGCGCGGTCGAGATGCTCAGGCTCGTGCACATACCGGAGGCGGAGCGACGCGTCCAGCAATACCCGCATGAGCTTTCCGGTGGCATGCGGCAACGCGTGATGATCGCGATGGCGCTCGCCTGCGAGCCGCGCCTCCTTATCGCCGACGAGCCGACCACCGCGCTCGACGTGACGATTCAAGCGCAGATTCTTGATCTTATGCGGGAGCTGAAAAAACGCACCGGCGCAGCGATCGTTTTGATCACGCACGACCTGGGTGTCGTGGCAGAGATGGCCGAGCGCGTGGTGGTGATGTACGCCGGGCGCAAAGTCGAAGAGGCTCCGGTAACCGAATTGTTCGCGCGTCCGCGCCACCCCTATACGCGGGGGCTTCTCGATTCCATACCGAAGCTTTCCGTCGGTAGGCGAGGCGCGATGATCCGTTTGACTGAAATCGCGGGCACGGTGCCGTCGCTAGCGGAACCGATCATCGGCTGCGCCTTCGCGCCGCGCTGCGCGTACGCCACGGCGCGCTGCAGGACCGAATATCCGCCGCTCGAGGAGCAGCTTCCCGGACATCGCGTCGCCTGCTGGGAGTCGGAGACGATGATGCAGGAGGCCGCGGCATGATCGGCACCGTTGCGAGCGCTTCGCGCGGCGTGGCACCGCTCCTCGAAGTCGCGGCGCTCACCAAGCATTACCCCGTGCATAGGGGCATCTTCGGCCGCGCACAGGCGCACGTTCATGCCGTGGACGAGGTGAGCTTCGACATCGGCGAGGGCGAAACGCTTGGTCTCGTCGGAGAGAGCGGCTGCGGCAAGTCCACGCTGGGCAAGACGGTGCTGCGGCTTGTGCCGCCGACGGCAGGAACGATCACCTGGCGGGGCAAACGCATCGACAATCTCGACGCGGGCACGATGCGATCCTTCAGGCGGGAGCTGCAGGCGGTGTTCCAGGACCCGTATGCATCGCTTAATCCGCGCATGCGAGCGGAGGACATCGTCGCCGAGCCGATCCGCAACTTCGAGGACGGCACGGTTGCGGAGATCCGCGACCGGGTGCGCACGCTCTTCGAGAAAGTGGGCTTGCGTGAGGAGCAGATGCGCAAGTATCCGTACGAATTCTCGGGTGGCCAACGCCAGCGTCTTGGCATCGCCCGTGCGCTCGCGCCCAAGCCGAAGCTTATCGTGTGCGACGAACCGGTCTCGGCGCTCGACGTCTCGGTGCAGGCGCAGGTGATCAATCTGCTGATCGATCTGCAGCGCGAGTTCGGATTGTCGTATCTTTTCGTGGCGCACGATCTGGCGGTAGTCGAGCACATCAGCCATCGCGTCGCCGTGATGTATCTCGGCCGCATCGTCGAGCTCGCCTCAAAAGAGGCGCTCTTCGCTAATCCCCTGCACCCGTACACGGAAGCGCTCCTCGCGGCGGTGCCGATACCCGATCCGAAGGCGCGCCGCAAGCGCCTCATTCTCGCCGGTGACGTGCCGAGCCCCATCAAGCCGCCGCCGGGTTGCCGGTTTCACACGCGCTGTCCCTATGCATTTGATCGCTGCCGGGTTGAGGAGCCGGTGCTAAAGGAGCCCGCGCCGGGCCATCTCGTCGCCTGTCATTTGCGCGAGGCACCCGAGACCACGTCACAGCGCCCGAGCACGTCACGCGAAGGGAGCGGATAACATGGGACGCGAGCTGAATCGTTTGAGCGCGACGGCCGCGGCGCGAAAGCTCGCGGCCCGCGAGATCACCGCCGTCGGGCTCGTGTCCGAATGCCTCGAGCGGATTGCCGAGCGCGAGCCCACGGTGCACGCCTGGGCTCACATCGATGTCGACTCCGCGCTGAAGCGCGCACGGGCGCTCGACGCCGGCAGCGCTTCCGCACTCCTCCATGGGCTGCCGATCGGAGTCAAGGACCTCCTCGATACCTGCGACATGCCGACTTCGTACGGTTCGCGGATCTATGAGGATCATCGGCCGGTGGGAGATGCCTCGAGCGTTGCGCCGGCGCGTGCGGCCGGTGCCATCGTCATCGGCAAGACTGTGACCACCGAGTTCGCAACCTTCCATCCCGGGCCGACGTGTAATCCTCGCAATCCGCTGCACACGCCCGGCGGATCGTCGTCGGGATCGGGGGCGGCCGTGGCCGACTGGATGGTTCCTCTCGCCTTCGGCTCGCAGACGGCGGGCTCGATCATCCGTCCCGCGGCATTCTGCGGCGTCGTCGGATACAAGCCGACGTACGGCACCATCAACCGCGTCGGTGCGAAGATGATTTCCGATACCCTGGATACACTGGGCGTGCTCGCACGCACAGTCGCTGATGCGGGGCTCTTCGTCGCGGCCCTCTCGACGCGGCGCGAGCTCGCGATCGACGAAACGATCGCAGACGGGCCACCGCGCATTGGGTTCTGCCGCACCTACGAATGGAATCGCGCGCACGCCGACACGATGGCGGCGTTCGAAGAGACAGGACGGCGCTTGAGCGGTGTAGGCGCGAGCGTTCGCGACGTCTCGCTCCCGGAGGCGTTGGCCGGGCTGGCGGAGGCGCAAACCTCGATCATGGTGTCCGAGGTCGCGAAGTGTCTCTCGTACGAATGGCTTGTCCACCGCGAAGACCTGAGCAGCGAGATGATCACGATGATTGAGGCGGGCCTCGCAGTCACGCCCGAAAGTTACGATGCAGCGCAATCGCTCGCGCGCACCGGCCGCAGGCTGCTGCCGCAAGTCTTCAGCGACTGCGACGTGCTCATCGCGCCGAGCGCGATCGGCGAGGCTCCGATGGGCATCCAGGCGACGGGTGATCCGTTGTTCAATCGCATCTGGACGCTGCTCCGCACGCCGTGCGTGCACGTGCCGTGCGCGTTAGGCTCACGCGGACTGCCTCTCGGCGTCACCGTCGTCGGGCCGATCCAAGCGGATCGGGTGACATTGATGGCGGCGAACTGGGTGCAGGCGAAGATCGGGCTGGCGGATAATTGAACGCGAACGGATGGCAACGGATTTCCACCATCGCATGAACACGAATTCCATCCGCGTCGACGGTGCCAGGCTCTGGCAATCGCTCATGGACTTGGCGCGGATCGGCGCCACACCAAAAGGCGGGGTGCGTCGGCTCGCGCTCACCGAGCTCGATCGACAAGGACGTGATCTCGTCGTGGGTTGGCTGCGCGACGCAGGCACGACGGTCGAGGTCGACGGCGCAGGCAACATCTTCGCCGTTCGCCAGGGCCGCAACGTTGGAGTGCCCGTCGTCCTAACCGGAAGTCACGTCGATACGCAGCCCTCCGGCGGCAAGTTCGACGGCAACTACGGCGTGCTCGCCGGATTGGAGGTGCTGCGTACGTTGAACGACGTCGGTGTCGCCACCGAAAAGCCTGTGGGTGTGGCGATCTGGACCAACGAGGAAGGCACGCGGTTCATCCCGACCATGGGCGGATCCGGCGCCTTCGCGCATGTCTTCACGCTCGACTATCTTCGTGCGCAACGCGACATCGACGGAATCTCGTTTGGCGAAGCGCTGCATAGCATCGGGTACGCGGGGAACACCCCTGTCGGCGAGCGCGCGGTCGACGCATACTTCGAGGCGCACATCGAGCAGGGGCCGATTCTCGAACGCGAAGACAAAATCATCGGCGTGGTGACCGGCGCGCTCGGCCAGCGCTGGTACGACTGTGTTTGGACCGGTCAGGATGCGCACGCCGGGCCGACGCCGATGGAAGAGCGTCACGATGCCTTGCGCGGCGCGGCGCGCATGGTCGAGGCGGTCAACACGCTGGCGCTGCGCCACGCGCCCGACGGACGCGCCACGGTGGGATTCATGCAGGTCATGCCGAATTCACGCAACGTCATTCCAGGGCTGGTGAGAATGAGCGTCGACATGCGTCATCCCGACGACGACGCGCTCGTCCGCATGGATCGCGAGTTGTGCGGCGCCACTGCAGGCATCGCGCGAGAGCTTCGCCTCGAATGCGAATTGCGGCAAGTGGTCGAGTTCGCAGCGTCACACTTCGACGCCGATTGCGTGGCTTCAGTGCAACGCGCAGCGCAAATGCTGGGCTACACGAGCCGCAGGATCGTGAGCGGCGCGGCCCATGATGCGGTGTATCTGTCTCGCGTGGCACCGACGTCGATGATCTTCGTGCCGTGCAAAGACGGCATCAGTCACAACGAAACCGAGGATGCTCAGCCCGAACACCTGGAGGCAG
>VBCY01000566.1 GCA_005882995.1 Betaproteobacteria bacterium | reverse complement strand
CAAGTTCGATGGCAGCAACCATTGCGCCGCAGGCACCGTGAGCCATTGAAACAGGCGCCGACGCGCGAGTGAAATGCTGACGACGGCCGTTGGTCGAGGCATGCGTTAGCCGTTGGCCTTCATGCTGAAATTGCCAGCGTTCTGCCGTTCCGCGCGTGCTCGAGGCGCAGCGAGAGATCGGTCGCCGGCAGCCAGGCTCCAAGGCGCTCGGGCCATTCGATCACGCAGATCGAATCGGGCCGGAAGTACTCCGCGAAGCCGCTGGCCTCCCATTCCCTTGGATCGTTGAAACGATAAAAATCAAAGTGATAGAAGTATAAGCTGGGAAGTTCATAGGACTCAACCAAGGTGTAGGTCGGGCTTTTGACCGGTGCCGCCCAGCCCAGGGCTTTAAGCATGCCTCGCACCAGCGTCGTTTTTCCGGTCCCAAGCTCGCCGGATAAGCCGACCACCATGCCCTCATGCAGGCCGGCCGCGATGTCAGCTCCGGCTGCGAGGGTCGCCCCAGGGTCGGCAAGGAATATTTGCCGCGCTTTTATAATCGTGGTCATCGTCTTTAGCTCGTCTTGTGACCGCACCATGTCAGCGACTCCTGCAGCGACTGTCGATCTTGAAGCGCTGGCGCGCGCGATCCAGCTCTGGGGGCGCGAGTTCGGTTTTGCCGAGATCGCGATCGCGGGCACCGACCTTTCCGCAGAAGAAGCGCGTTTGCTCGCGTGGCTTGCAGCCGGGCGTCATGGCGAAATGCATTATATGGCACGCCACGGCTCGCGCCGCGCACGCCCCGCCGAGCTCGTCGCCGGCACATTGCGTGTGATCACCGCCCGCCTTGATTATTTGCCGACCCATGCACTCGACAGTGCTTCAGTGCTTGCCGATTCGCGCAAGGCGTATGTCTCGCGCTACGCGCTTGGCCGCGATTATCACAAGGTCATGCGAGGACGGTTGGAGCGCTTGGCGCAGCGCATCAGGAATGAAATTGGCGAATTCCACTATCGCGTGTTCGCCGACAGTGCACCGGTGCTCGAGGTCGCGCTGGCAGCCAAGGCGGGTCTCGGCTGGCGAGGCAAGAACACCTTGCTTCTGACGCGCGATGCAGGTTCGTTCTTTTTTCTGGGCGAGATCTATACCGATCTGCCGCTGCCGTTGACCGGCCCCGCCGTGGAGCATTGCGGCCGTTGCCGCGCCTGCATCGACGCCTGCCCCACCGGCGCCATCGTCGCGCCTTATGAGCTCGACGCTCGCCGCTGCATTTCCTACCTTACTATCGAGCTCAAAGGCAGCATCCCTGAAGACTTGCGCCCTTTGATCGGCAATCGGGTTTACGGTTGCGATGATTGCCAGCTGGTCTGCCCATGGAACCGCTACGCGCAACCGAGTGAGCTCTCGGACTTCGACGTGCGCAATGGCCTGGACGACGTCGAACTTGTCTCGCTGTTCGAGTGGAGTGAGACCGAATTCGATCAGCGGATGCGCGGCAGCGCGATCCGCCGCATCGGCTACGAGCGATGGTCGCGTAATCTGGCGGTCGGCCTCGGCAATGCAGCCTATAGCCCGAAGATCGTCGCCGCGCTGCAGCGCCGCGCAGCCGACGCTTCGGCGCTGGTACGCGAGCATGTCGCGTGGGCGCTCGTGCGACAGAACGCGCGGCGTTCCATCGGTCACAACGGAAAAGCGCCGGCATAGGAGACTGTAAAAAGCGCTGGGCTGTCAGCCGTGACCGATGTGCCGAGTGGTTGGGTATTGAACGACAGATGCATCTTCGACTCGCCTTCCGAACAGTAAACGGTGGGCGTCAGCAGCAGTGAATCCGACTGATAGGCGTCGAATCCCGCCACTTCAGTGCCTTTGTGGCAGAGCGCGACACGGAACGGCTGCACGTCAACCGCCACATAAAGGCGGACCAAGACAAGATGGGGACCCGATGCGCTTACCGGGACGGTGAAGCGCGGCCGAAGGCTCTTCGATGTGAGCCAGCGCAGCCCATCCTGCGTCTCGTCGATGGTCCAGTCGCTCGACGGAAAAACAGCGCCTAGCGCAGCGATCGGGCTCGACTGAATATCGGGCAACAAGGCATTTTGCGCGTCGAGCAGGCGTGCGATCCGCGGCGGAAACGCAAGGACGATATCGTCGCGCATCGCATACTGCCGTGAGAGGCCTGCCCTCGGCACGTCGCGGCGCCGGCCTCGCTTGCGCACGGCGATGCGTACCGACGCCCCGAAGATATCGGCAAGGCCTATGCGGAAGTCCGGTGACTCCACGTCGGCGGGCAGCTTTACGAGTGCATCCACGGTCGACGAACAGAGCTTCGCTATTTCATCAAGCGACGGCAAACCGAAGCCCATGCCGCGGTCACTCGCGCTGACGGCAACGCTGGCCTCCTCGACTCTGCGTGTCATCTCCGCGAGGAGCCAGCGCTTGCAATCGGCTGTCCCTTCGGTCCGGTGCGCAAGGAGTTCCGACTCGAAGGGTCCAAGGCACGGACCGTAATCGGCCGTCATCGCGAGCGGCGCGCAGTTCATCGCGAGCATGCCGCACAGCGAAGCAATTGGGATCGTCTGGTTCTCAACCATGCCGAAGAGTGTCTCCGGACGCGTGTTCGGAAACGGCTCGGCGATGGTACGCAGGATGCCCAGCCGATCCAGCGCGTGTTCCAGTTCGCCGTATCGCTCCACTCTGTTGGCACGGAAGCGATAGTGGCAAAACCGCCTCCGGCATGGCTCGTTTTCCAGCAGAAGAATGCCACCCGGTGCAAGCACGCGAACCATTTCCCCGAGTACACGCTGCCACCGCCAGGTATGGTGCAGTGACGAACAGATGTAGACCACGTCGAACTGAGAGTCCGCATAGGGCAAGTCATGAAAATCCGCGGCAACGCACCTCGTGCCTTCGATCGGCAGACCTTGGGCGCGCGCCATGCGGCGACCGAGGCTCAACGTGCTCGGGGAGATGTCGAGCAGGTCGGTCCGGGCTCCGAGGCGTCCATGAAGCATGTAGCCCGTGGTATGAGCGTAGGCCGCGATTTCCAGCACGCGCAGGCGCTGCAGCGGACGCCCGACATCCGCCAATATCCTGGAGACAACCGCATAGTGCTCCTCGCTCACTTCAGCGAGGCGTGAATCGAGGGTGAGCGAATGCCAGGCGAATTCACCGAGGATCGGAACGAGATCGGGATCGACACTGCAGCTGACGGAGGGCGCCGATTCGATCACGGCCGAGTCGTCGGCTGGGGGCGGAGACTTCCAGACCCGGGCATTGCACAGGGATCCGGCAGCCGCGGACGACGGAGCGCCTGCATGGCGCAGATGGGTTAGAGCTGCGCGGATGACGCCCATCATCCGGGCAGGTTCCGTTTCGCTGAAACGCTCACGGTCAACGGATCAGTTGGTTCATCGACACGATCGGAAGCATGACCGCCAATACCAGCACGAGCACGATCGCTCCCATGACGACGATGAGCAGCGGCTGTACCAGTGCGGCAAGCCACGTGAGCCGCCGCTCGACGTCGTCTTCCTGCTCGCGGGCCGCGCGCGCGAGCATCGCCGGCAATTGACCGCTCTGTTCACCGTTGGCAACGAGGTGCACCAGCAGCGGAGGAAAAACTCTCTCGCTGGCAAGCGAGCGCGACAGCGTCACGCCCTCGCGCACATGGCCTGCGGCGGCGTGAGCCGCGCGCCGAATCGGTCTCGCCCAGATCACCGCCGCGGCGGTTTCGAGCGCGCGCAGCAGCGGCGCACCACTTCCAATCAGTATTGACAGGGTGCTCGCGAATCGCGCGGTGTCGAGTCCAGAGAGCACCCTGCCGATCACGGGCATACGCAGCAGGGTCGCATGCCATCGCTCCTGCCAGTATTCCCTTCTCAGGAGCAGCACTGCGGAGACGGCAGTCGCAACGGCTAAGCCGACCCAGTACCAGCCGGTGGTGCGCAGGAAATCGCTGGTGGCAATAAGCGCGCGCGTCAGCCAGGGGAGGGCTTGCCTGCTTTGCTGATAAACGGCCACGATTTGCGGGACAACATAGAGCATCAGCGCAGCGATCACCGCCAGCGC
>VBCY01000565.1 GCA_005882995.1 Betaproteobacteria bacterium | reverse complement strand
GACAGGATTTCGGCGTGGAAACTATCTCCGCGCCAGCGAATCTGGTCAGCGGAGGAGATGTTCTCGTACAGATCAACTTCAAGCACGACAACAAGAATCATCCGCTTGTCATTACCCTGAACGGGCTAGACGTCTCCAACGTATTCCGGGCGGGGAGCGATCCCAATACTCTGGTTGGATTGGTGACGGGGCTCGTACAAGGCAAGAACGCATTACGTGTTCAAGGCAATGGCTCCTCCGGAATCAAGGACCAGACGCTCGAAATCGTGAACTATCCGATCACGGGGCCGATCATCTCCGGACCGCACGAAGTGCCGTTCATCTGCCAGACGCAGGATTTCACGCTTCCTGACGGAACGAAGCTTGGAACGTCGACCGATTTCGATTGTTCGGCGCCAACCAAGATCACCTACCTGTACATGCCAATAGGCGGCACCGCGTTCAAGCCGTTGCCAAGCACGTCGAGTCTTCCCGCCGATGTGTCGAGAACGACGACCACCACAGGCGCGACCGTCAACTTCATCGTGCGCGTGGATACCAGCACGATTGACCGGGGGATTTATCAAAGCGCCATTCTGCACGATCCGACGTCCGATCCGGCTCCGGTGTGGTACTCGCCGCCAAAAGGATGGAACAAGCGGCTTATCGCGATCGAAGGCTTTGGCTGCCCGGGCGGTTGGTACGTGCAAGGCGCGGCTGAAGGCAGCCTGTCCTTCGCAGGGATGGACTTCAATCTGCTTAGCCCGGCCCGGCTTGGTGAAGGCTATGCGCTGTTTACCAACACGCTGCAACACCCATCGAACAACTGCAACGCCGTGCTGTCGAGTGAAGCGGCGATGATGAGCAAGGAACACTTTGTCGAAACCTACGGCGTGCCTGTTTACACCGTGAGCCAAGGATGCTCCGGTGGATCCTATGGAAGCAGCCAACTCGTCGATCGCATTCCAGCGTTGTTCCAGGGCATTCTGATCGCCTGCACATTCCCGGATCCTCTAGGTATCGCATTCTCCGGCTCCGACGGGCACTTGCTGACGCATTACTTCACGGTCACCGATCCGGCAGGTTTCACGGACTCCCAGCAGGTGGCGGTTTCTGGTTACAAGGGACATCAGGCGTGGTACGACGCGGCGAATCAATCGGGACGCACCGATCCTGTTCCCGGACGCGTGGACGTCGCGGGCTATGTGTCCGCAGTATGGAATTCGGCGGTTCCTGTGGCCCTTCGCTATGACCCGATCACCAACCGCGGCGGCGCGCGGCCGACCGTTTATGACATCGGGCACAACATGTACGGGGTCAACCCGACTACCGGCTTTGCGTTGCGTCCCTTCGACAACGTAGGGGTTCAGTACGGGCTTGGGGCGCTGAATGCGGGAATCATTACGACGACCCAATTCCTGAACCTCAACGAGAAGATTGGCGGTTACGATCAGGACGCGAATTACATAGCCAATCGCGTTGTCGGTGATCCTGGCGCGATCAAACGTGCGCAGCAGAGCGGTCTTCAACTGGGAGGTAATGGTGGGCTCGCGTCGATCCCAGTGTTCGACATCAGCGGCATCTACAACGACGACGCCGGATACCACTATCAATGGCATCACTTCGCGATGCGCGAACGGATGGCGCAGGCCAACGGCAATACGGGAAATCACGTGATGTGGCGCGGCAACCCGGTGCCGTTCGCTCCGGCGTGGTCCACGTTCATCTCGTGGGTGGAAGCGGTCAACACGGATGCGTCCGATCTGTCCGATCGCGAAAAAGTCATTCGCGACAAACCGTCTGGGGCGGTGGACGGATGTTGGGCGAGCTCGACGCAATTCATCGTCGAGCCCCAGACCTTCGGCAGGTTGCCCAATTCGCAGTGCAATACCTTGTTCCCGTCGTTCGCGTTCCCGCGCTATGTGGCGGGTGGCCCGCTGGCTGCGAACATCCTCAAGTGCCAGCTGAAGCCCATCGACATGAGCGACTACTCGGTATCTTTTACGTCGGCTGAATTGTCCCGCCTGCACAACATCTTCTCGGACGGCGTGTGCGACTGGTCCAAGCCGGGCGTGAATCAAACCGGAGTTGTTGTCGACGGTTCGTTCGGGCCGTCCCCCGATAACCTTGTCTTCGATGTAACGAAACAATAGCTGACTCGGACGGAAGGGCGCGGCAGTGTGCCGCCACCCCGTCCGTTTTTCCTCATCAGAAGGAGAAATCAAGCGGAGAGCCGGTTCCCCAGGCGCGCGCTGGTCGCCGCAGTAAAAAGCTAGAACTCAATGCGGTACAGGCGGACCCATAGGTCCGGTTCTGACCGTCCCTCCTTTTTGACGTTGAATCGTTCATTGCCTTCCGGCGTCATCACGTGGGTGGTACGCCACAGGGATGGCTTTTGTGCAAGCTCTTGTCGAAACTCTTCCGTAGCCCAGATCTGTCCCGGCGATACGTGAGGCTCGACACGGGTCGCACAGAGAATTGCATCTCCTCCCACGACCATCGGCGACGAATCGCCAACGCTCGGCTGCATTTGCACTTCGCCATAGTGCAGCGCCACGCGCAGCAGCGGCTGGCCGGTGACCTGATACACCTCATCCATGATGTGCCGCGCCGTCTGCGCGAGGACCACTGGATCGTCGTGCGCGATCAATATCGAATCCCCTGCCGCCGTCTGCGCTACCGCTGCACCCCGCGACCAACGCCGCACTGCGTCTTCCAGTGCTTGCCGAACGGGGCCATCGGCGCGGGCATGCATCAATCCACCAAAGCCGTAAACGTCGGCTTTGAGCACGCAAAAGCTATGTGTGCTGACTGCACTCACGGCGCTGTCGATTTCGCGCCATGGGCGTCCATAGCCAACGATGTTGACGCGATCGAAACGCTGCAGATAGGCAGGATTGATGCGTCCAATCACGTCGGACAGGACGGGGTGGACAAGATAGTGTGTCGCCGACGGAAGCATCCCGTTCGTCTCGAGCGTTGCCTCACCGGGGCGCAGGAAGCGCTGTGCCCACTCGCCGCGGACACGGTCGTGATGGACGCAGCCGAGAAGGCCCACGCGGTAGAGAGCGCTGAAGACGTGCTTCTCCTCGCCTCCGGTGGCAACGCTGTGCTCCAAAAAGACTCTCTCCACCTCTGCCCGAGTTAGCACGTGTCCGGGAAGCAGTGGCAGGAGTCGTTCGAGCTCGAGTTCTCCGACGTGCGGGGCGATCTCCGCCAGGTACTCGTGTGCGATCTCGGCGGCGGCCTGATGGACTACCTCCTTCAGGCGTAGCTCGTTGCGTCGCTCCTCCGGGCGAAGTGCCGCAAGACGATCGCCGATGGTCATCAGATCGCGCGGTCGAAGAAGCGTGTGCCGGCAGATATAGTCGAAGACGTCTTCCTCCTCTCGCGTATACGCGTCAATGACCTTGGTTCGCCCAAGAAAGGCTTCGAGCGGATCGGTACGCAGCCGTTCCGGGTTCGCCATTACGTCGCTTTTCAGCAAGCGAATGTTGTTGACGAATATTTCGCGCAAGCTCTGCGGTGAGTATGCGATATCGACGGCACTGCCCCGATACTGCTGCGACATGACCGTTGTCTTGGCGAGACGTGCGTAAGCCTCTTTGCGCACGGCGGCGAAGACCTTTACATGATGGTTGATCCGGCGAAGCTGGTAGGCAACCTCCACCAAGCCCAGCTGAGCGAAATGCCACACGTTCGGCGATAGCTCGCCGGTGACGCTCGGATGACTCGGGAAACCTTCCACATGTTTATTGAAGTATTCATCAACGCCGTCGATGAACATTGCCACGGGCGAGGTGACAGCACGCAGGCGCGGCACCAGATGGCCGTCAGTGTCGGTGCCGCAGCGCTGCAGCTCGCGTGGCGTGAAATCGAGAAGGCGTACGAAATGATCGATGACGCCGTGGAGCTGATCGTCTGCGATCAGGCTTGTGAGCCCGGCGCCCACCTTTAATTCGCCTAATGCGCCTATGTGCTTGAGGGTCGCGAGCGAGATCGCCGTGAGCCAGATCTTCGACCACGGCAGAGGAGAGACCACGAAAAAGGCCAGCAGCTCGCGGCTGAAAATCTTGTCGCCGATGGGCTTGTCGAGCAGAGCCCCTGCTGGAAGGCAGACGGCGCGTCCTTCTCGCTGGTAGAGAACGCGTTTTGCCTTGAGAAGCAGAGTTTTCCCGAACCCCTTGGTGCCGATGACGATGAACTTATCGTCCCGGTCCGAACGCAGGAAGCCGTCGATTTCGGGCGTGCGGTGCAGCAGTGATTCGTCAAAATCATCCGCCACCCGGATGTCGTCGGCGTCCACAGTCCATGCGCGCATACGCTTCCCCAAAGTGGTCTATGAGCATAGCTGAAGCCGTGTCTAAAGGGCAACCATGAGCGAAGTATGGGGAGGGATGAGTTTACTTCGTCGCGGCGCCGGCCTAGCATGGGCGCGCCATCGAAGCCATCCAATCCTCGCTTCGTGAGCCGGAGAATCGAAATGACCGCAACGCCCTTGCGTATCCGCGAATTGCGAGTGCGCGCCGTTCGCGTACCGATGGTCGAACCGCACAGGACCGCAAGCGGCACGATCACCGAATCGCCTCTAGTGCTCACGGACGTGCTGACCGAGGAAGGCGTCGTG
>VBCY01000563.1:2373-4917 GCA_005882995.1 Betaproteobacteria bacterium | reverse complement strand
AGCGGAGGAACTCTTCGTATTCGCGCGTGAGGCAGGCCGCCGGGGTCTCATCGATCTTCTGCACTGCCGCCGCGATGTCGTCACGGTTGCGCAGATATGCGAGAAGTTGTTCACCGGTGGCCGGATCGCCGCGTCGGGCCTCACCCCGGCGGCGACGGGCTGCCTGAAAGTGCTTCAGCCGACTCTCAGCAAGCGCTGACAGAGGCAGCCCGCGCCGCTCGAGCCAGCGGCTGAGATCGGCCAGCACGTCACACTTTGCACGAACCGTATTCGGGGCGTACCCCTCGCGAAAGAGTTGCGCTGCAAAGCCCTCGATATGGGAGGCCAGTGGCCAGCGCAAGAGCGTCCATCTAGTGCCGTTGCAGCACCGTGGCGGGTGATCATCATCGTCCGTCTCCTCAAAGTTCCGGGGAAATCCCCGGCCGGAGACGACAGCCGAATAATGCCGAGAAATCAAGCGCCGCTTCCGGCGCAAATCGCAGACCGACGCCACGCGTTGAGGACTACCGATGACACGGAATAATCCTGGACTCGGAGTTATGACGCAGATCATGAACCCGAACGTCCGGCAGCTTCCCTTCGCGACGGGCGCGCTGCCACGCCGTATTGTTCATGCGTTCGACGCATTCGCCTCGATAGGAGAACACCCATACGGGATGCTTTCCTCTTTGTGTCTCGATAATCGACCACGCCACGTCATTCAAGATCACCACGTGCGCGCGCCTCGATTTGAACGCTTGTGCCGGGATGACCAACACACTGCGACTGAGCTCGGCGATCGGCACCTCCCACGACCACTGTAAGCCACACAGGTTCGCATCACGTAAACCGGTGTTGACTGCAAAGAGCGCCATACGGGCGAGATGGTCAGGCAACCGCCGAAAGATCCGATCCTGCTCATCCCAATTGATCGGATGCGGAAGACGAGGTGACTCGCGCAGCATCGTGATGAGCGGGGACGCGGTTTCCAGCCAGGGGAAACCGTATCGATCACGATAGGCGCGCGCGGCGCGGTGCAGGATGGTACGCGCGACTTCCAGCGTTCGATTGATCGTTGTCGCGCTCACTCCATCGGCCAAGCGTGCCTCTATGAGCGGTCGCAACGTTTCGTCATGTACTTTGCGAATCTCGAGAGCGCCGACATAACGCGACAGCATTCCTAGATGCCACGCGATATCGGCCTGACTCCGTTTGTACTTGGATTCGAGCAGGAACCGTTTGGCGCAGTCGGAGAACAGGGGACTGGCGTGCGCCCTTCGCTCCAGTTCCCAATCGAGACGCTCTAGTTCCTGCGCAAGAGGACGCTCCGCTTGCTCCTGACATACTAAGCCGAGGCGCGCGAATATACGTTCGCCACGGTGCTCTTTGTTGATTGTACGGAAACCCTCGGTATCGACAGTGATGCCTGGTGTGCGTGTTGTGGCCATGAGCTCCTCCTTCTGTAAGGCGGAGGAGCATTTTCGAAAGCGGCTGTAAAACCAGGCAAGTTGTCGACCAAGGGATTCCTAATCCGCAAGTCCGACCTTGGCGTATTGCCGCGTGCGACGATGAGCACTCGATGGGAGCAAGAGCTGGCCGATGCATCTATCACACTGCGCGCCGCGCCTTTGCTCGCTCCAGCGGATCTTTGTTTCTCGTTACTTGGCGAGGCGACGATCGAGGCTCAGCGGGCCGGCGCCGTTCGCCACCAGCAACAGGAAGCCGCCGGCGATCGAGACGTTCTTGAGGAACATGATCTTCTCGATCTGGTCGGCGAAGTTGGTGTGGAAGATCAGCGCGGTCAGCAGCGAGTACCCTGCGAAGAGGAAGGCGGCGACGCGTGTCTGCCAGCCAAGGACGATGGCAATCGCGCCGAGGACCTCGGTGGCGATGACCACAGGAAGCAGAACGCTGGGCACACCGAGCGACGACATATACGCCGCGGTCCCTGCATAAGCGCCGATCTTGCCGAGGCCGGACATCAGGAACAGCACGGAGAGTATGCCGCGGTCCGTGGTGGTTGCCAACGGGTTCATGAGAATTTCCTTAGTGGTGGTTGGGGGGTGCAAAAGCGAGATTACGCGCTCGCGTTGACCGGAAAATTCACTCGCGCCCACGTCGAGAACTTGGTCGGTTGCCGGCCTGCTATTTTGTTGGCGAGCGCAATTCGGTGGTGCGAATCCGAACCCAGGTACGTATGAGCTTGGAAGTAGGCAAACGTCGCTGCGATCTCGGCGGCCCCAGGGAAGGAAGTCGCGAAAACGTCCTTCGGGACTTGTTTGAACGAAAATTCATGTCCCTGCCGATTCAGCGTGTCGATGATTTCGTTGAAGCTCATGAAATCACCGACGAGGGGCAGATACTGGCCATTGCCTGCCTCGTCCGGGTGTGCGAACGCTCCGGCAACGATGTTGCCAAGTTCGCGGATGTCGCCCATATGAATGCCGCGCACAGTGGGATCGATGGGAAGCGCCCAGCCCAAGGTTCCGTCTGCCTGCTTTTGCGGAGCCAATGCGCCTAATACGTTCTGGTAGAAGAAAGGCGCGATGACGAACGTATGATGCG
>VBCY01000563.1:0-2300 GCA_005882995.1 Betaproteobacteria bacterium | reverse complement strand
AGTGTTTCACACCGGCATCCTTGGCCGCGCGTACCGCGGCGGTTGCCTGTTTGAGTTCGTCGGTGCCTGGTTCCCAGAAATTGGTGACCAGGAAAACGCCATGGGCCTACAATTGCGGCCCTGAGGGTTTCCGGGCGGTCGACGTCCGCTTCGACGACGCCGTCGGCGAGCCCGGGATGCTTGCCTGGATGGCGAGTCAGAGCGCGTACCTTGAATTGGCCCTGGGCTTGCAGGGCACGCACGACTGCGCCTCCCTGCTGCCCCGTCGCGCCGATCACGGCGACCAGTTTCTTGCTGTTCGATGACATGTCTATTCCTTGTCTTTAAGTGGTAGGTGGGTCGATGTCTATAGCCGGCCCGCGGCGCGAAGCCGCTGGCCAATGCGATTGATTTCCGCTTCGCCCTGAGCGAGTGCGGCGCTGTTCGTATGGACCGAGTAGTAGCCCAGCACGAGCGGGTATGGATGCTTGATCGCAGATCCCAGGACGAACAATGTGTCACCGTCCGCCTCCAACTCGATGGCGCCACCGGATTCTTCGAAAACGGCGAGCTCCCCTTCACGGATCGGCGCGGGCGAACGCAAGTCGCCTTGGTCGACCGCGAGCCATCCGACGGTGTGCCCTTCGGGCGGCGCGTAGCGCCAGCGCTGCCCGTCCGTCAGGCGGACGTGAAAATAGTTGATGCCTGCGGGGGCGCGAATCGGGCTGCGGGCCCGACCGTGGCGTCCGAGAATCACGCGCACAGGTCCGTCTTCCTGCACCGCGTCGGGAGGGATGTACTGACTTTCCGGAGAAGCGTTCTCCTCGGATGGAGGCAGCGCTACCCATAGCTGGAAAGCGCGCAACGGCTCGCCGGGCGTGGGCCCGCCGTCATGCCACACGCCATTTCCGGCTTTCATCCATTCGAGTCCACCCGTCGGGACCGAGCCCTTCTTCCCGGTCGTGTCCTCATAGGCGAGGCCTCCGCGAAGGACGACCGTGAGCGTTGCGATGCCGGAGTGCGGATGGATGCCGAAGAGCGGCTCGGGCCTCGGCGCGACCTCGGCATGATCCAGGAATACGAAAGGTTTGATCAGCTCGCCGATATCGGAGGGGCTCACCAGCCGAGTGATGGGCCCGTGCCGGCGACCGCGAGTGCTGAGCGCAATTCGGCGAGCGCCGTCGTTCACGGCGGGTTCCGTCGCATTCTCGACATCGAAGCGACGGCTGGGGCGGGCGACTACTGCTGCAGCTGAGCTGTTCATTTCCATCTCCACAAGAGCATCCATGGAGACAAGATAGGGGCTGGCGTAGCATCTGAGAAGCCTATATATTTAGATACCATGTATCGCTAAGGACGATGGATATGCTTGACGGAGTTACGCTGGACCAGTTACGAACCTTCATCGCCGCGGTGGACGAAGGAAGCTTCTCAGCCGCGGGTCGCAAGCTGCGCCGCGCGCAATCCGTGGTGAGCCAGACGCTGGCCAATCTTGAAGCGCAGCTTGGTGTAAAGCTCTTCGATCGCTCCACCCGCTACCCGCGGCTCACCGAGGAAGGGCGGAGCCTTCTCGTAGACGCCCGCGCAGTGGCGGACAACGTCGATGAATTCAAAGCCAGGGCCCGTGCCATGCGCGAGGGCCTCGAGCCCGAGCTCTCCGTTGCGATGGATGTGATGTACCCGATGGAGGCGCTCACGAGGGCAGCGGTGCACAGTCGAAAGACCTATCCACATACGCCGCTGCGACTCTATGTGGAGGCGCTCGGCGGGGTCATCAAACCGGTCCTCGATCGCAATTGCAGCATCGGCATCATCGGCTCGCTGCCGCTCGTGCCGGACGAGCTCCAATCCGAGCCCCTGCTGAGCGTTCCGTTCGTGACGGTCGTCAGTCCCTCGCATACCCTGGCAAAGAGCCGCGGCGTGGCTTCGGCATCGGCCATCGCCAAGCACGTGCAACTGGTTCTCAGCGACAGAACCGTGTTATCGCAGGGACGAGATTTCGGCGTGCAGTCGCCGCTAACCTGGCGCCTGGCGGATCTCGGAGCCAAGCACGCCTTTCTCAAGGCCGGCTTGGGATGGGGACACATGCCCTTGCACATGGTAAACGCGGATCTCCAAAGCGGAACGTTGGTCAAGATCCGCGTCGAAGGCTCTCCGCGCCACATGAGCCTTCCGATGAGGGTCGTCTTTCGCAAGGACGCACCGCCGGGGCCGGCGGGTCGCGCCTTCATCGCGCAACTCAAGCGGAAGTAAGCGAGTCGCCGCCGGCTTGATGATCACCCCAAGGTTGGCAAGGCTCTCAGGGGTGTCCGGCGACCCTA
>VBCY01000114.1 GCA_005882995.1 Betaproteobacteria bacterium | reverse complement strand
CGCCTTCACGAATTGGGCCATCGAACAATCGATCTCGGTGGTGCCCCTTGCCAGCCATGCGCTGCCCTTACTGGCGCGTCCGTTTTCGGTGGCGATCGGCACCGGGATACTGACGCTCATCTACCTGATCGTTCCGGTGCGCCGTGTGCCACTTCGTGCCGCGGTGATCGGGGGCCTGCTCGCGGCAGTCGCCTTTGAAATTGCGCGCACTGGTTTCACTTTCTACATCGTTCACCTGTCCACCTATCGCATGGTGTATGGCGCCTTGGCGGCGCTGCCGGTATTCCTTATCTGGATTTACCTGTCGTGGATGATCGTGCTCATCGGCGCTGCAGTGGCAGCGACGGTTGCCGAGGCGCGCCGCGCTTGCCACGCGAATGACACTGGGCACATCGCTATTTGAAACGTGGACTTCAAGCTTCGCGGTGTTGCCGAATCGCGGCCGCCACGCTAGAGTGCACGCCTTGTGCCGGGAGGGAGTGCGAATTAAGTGTGGTCGATCATACAGGCGGCAGGCTGGCCGATCTGGCCGCTGATCTTCGCTTCGGTCATTGCTCTGGCGCTGATTTTCGAGCGCATGTGGTCGCTGCGTCAGGCCGCCGTGGCGCCTCCGGGGATGGTCGATGGCGTGCTCGCGGAGTACAAGCAAGGCGGCGTTACTCCTGAGTTGCTCGCCAAGACAGCGGGTCAGGGGCCGCTCGGACGGGTGCTCGCTTCCGGCCTTGCCAATGTGAAGAGCCCGCGGCCGGTGATGAAGGAAGCGATCGAGGAAGTGGGGCGGATCGTCGGTCACGATCTGGAGCACTTTCTAACCACGCTGGGAACCATCGCCGCGATGTCGCCGCTTCTCGGGCTTTTCGGCACCGTCGTCGGCATGATCGAAATCTTCGGCTCGCAAAGCGCCGCTGGATCCAATCCGATTCAACTCGCGCACGGGATATCGGTGGCGCTGTACAACACTGCGCTCGGACTGATCGTCGCGATCCCCAGCATGATCTTCTACCGGCACTTTCGCGCCAAAGTCGACAGCCTCATCCTTGAGATGGAACAGCAGGCGATCAAGCTGGTGGAAATCGCCCATGGAGAGCGCCGTTAGCGTGGCGCTCGGCGTGTTGCGTCGACTGCCAGCGCATTTCTGCGGCTCGCCATAGATGAATCTGCGCGGAAGCCGCGGCCGCGACGAACCCGAGATCAACTTCATTCCGTTGATCGATGTCCTGCTGGTGATCCTGATTTTCCTGATGGTCACCACGACCTATCAGCGGGTTGCCGAATTGCAAATCACGCTCCCGGAGGCCGACGCAGACCAGATGCGGCAGCGGCCGAAGGAGATCAACGTCGGCGTCGACGCGCAAGGGCATTACGTCATCGACAAGACGGTGTTCCAGTTCACTACGGTGGCCGCTCTTGGAGATGCGCTGAGCAAAGCCTCCGGGGGCGCCAAGGACGCCGTGGTCATCATCAATGCCGATGCCAACGCGACGCATCAGTCGGTGATCAACGTGATGGAGGCGGCCCGAGAAGTCGGACTGATCCACATCACCTTCGCGACGCAGAAGACGAAGAAGTAGCCGCGTCATCCCAGGCGACCCCGGGCTTGAACCGGGGGAGGTCCATGATCCAAAGTGCGATGTGAGATTGGGTCCCGGCCTTCGCCGGGACGACGAGCCTCGCGTCATCCCAGGCGATGAAAGAGATTTAAGTTGAATTTCTCGGACGCTCTCGTCAGAGCTTGGTATACGCCGCGGCTCACGGCAATCAGCGCAGCTCTGACTCCCCTTGCGCTCGGCTTTCGTATGGTTGTCGCCGTGCGCCGAAGCTTATACCGCGCGGGTGCGCTCCCAACCCGGCGCCTGCCGGTGCCGGTGGTGGTGGTCGGCAATATCGTTGTGGGCGGAAGCGGCAAGACACCGCTGACTCTCGCACTCGCCGAAGCTCTCAAACCGCGCGGATGGCATCCCGGCATTGTGAGCCGCGGCTATGGCGGAGCCAGCACTGCGGCGCGCGGGGTGAAAGCCGATGCCTCACCCATCGATGTCGGCGACGAGGCTCCTTTGCTCGCGCGAAGCGGTCATCCGGTCTGGATCGGGAGGGATCGAGCCTCGGCTGCGCTGGGGTTACTCGATGAGCATCCGCAGTGCGACGTGATCATCGCCGATGACGGACTGCAGCACTATGCGCTCGCACGCGATGTCGAGATCGCGGTGATCGACGCGACTCGCGGTCTTGGAAACGGGATGATGCTGCCGGCGGGACCACTGCGAGAGTCGGCATCACGCCTGGACGAAGTCGATGCTGTCGTCTCATTGGACGGCCCGTGGCCGGGGCGAGCCGTGCCGACCTTCGCCACGTCGCTGTCCGGCGATCGTTTTTTTCGCATCACCGCGCCACATGTCAACGCAACGGCCGAGTCGTTTCGCACAGGATCGGTCCATGCGCTCGCAGGCATTGGCAATCCGCAGCGCTTTTTCGATCATCTGCGAGCGCTGGGCGTCGTCGCGACATGCCACCCTTTTCCGGATCATCACCCGTTCAGCGTGCGCGATCTGGCGTTTCCGGAAGCGAGCGCTATCCTGATGACGGAAAAGGATGCGGTAAAATGCGCCGCATTCGCCGACGACCGTTGTTGGGTCCTGCCAGTGCGAGCGGTGGCCGATCCCGCATTGCTGGCGCTCATCGAGGAGAAACTCAAGTGGATCCGAAACTGCTCGAGATTCTAGTCTGCCCCGTCACCAAGGGACCCCTCATCTATGACAAGGA
>VBCY01000564.1 GCA_005882995.1 Betaproteobacteria bacterium | reverse complement strand
CGCCGTAACAGCACCGAAATCGTCCACTAATTTGCAACTGTCATCTTCAATGAGCGGGTGCACATTCCGCGATAAGTCCAAAAAAGGAATATCGGCGCATTATTTGCGCCGGCAATCTAGATAGCTCGTTGAACCGGCATGGAACTATGGCAAATTAAATACTTTCTCGTCCTATGCGACACGCTGAATTTTGCGCGCGCGGCGGAGCGTTGCGAAGTGAGTTCGCCGTCGTTGACACGCGCTGTTCAAAGGCTGGAACACGAGCTTGGCGGTGTCCTCATCCGGCGCGAGCGCCGGCTGACGCACCTGACAGAGCTGGGTCGGCTGGTGCAACCCATGCTACAGGCGGTTCTCGCCCATGCCGAGAGCACCAAGACAGCTGCTCATAGGTTCGTTTACGCCGATGAGAAGTCGCTGCGGCTTGGAATCACACCCTCCCTCGGGCCCTTTCGGTTGGCGCCGATCCTGGCGCAATTCGGCGCTCGTCACCCCGAGATCGAGTTGACCTTCGCCGAGGCCGACGCGGAAGGGCTCGAGGAGCTGCTGCTGGGCGGCAGCATCGATGTTGCTCTGACAGAGCACCTTGGTCCTCCCCGGGATCGATTGCGGAGTTACCGGCTATATCAAGAGCGCGTCGTTGTGGTCTTTCCCCCGGGCCATCGCTTCGAACGACAGGAAACCGTGCGCCTGAACGACCTCAAGGGCGAGAACTTCCTGTTGCAGATTCATGGCGAGATGCGCGCGAAGGTGCTTCAGAGTTGCCGAGAGCAGGGCTTCCAGCCGAAGATCATCGCTCGCAGCGAGCGGGACGACTGGATTCAGACAATGGTCGCTGCTGGCTCCGGTGTCACGCTGGCTCCGGTGACGATGCATCTCGGCCATGGCACCTTAGCAAGGCCGCTGGTCGACCCGGCGATGCAGCGCGACATTTCGCTCGTCTTTGTCGCCGGCCGCCCCCACGATTTGCCGCTCCAGCGTCTCGTTAGCGCCATTCGCGCCCACAAATGGGACGATCAGTCCGCAACGTCGACGGACGGCCGCCGCCCTCATCCAGCGCTGGCTCGCCCGCCAGAACTCACGGAGCAACGCGTTCGCGCTAGTTTGGGGTAGCTCCCAGCACCCATGTTCAGCAGGCGTTTGAAGCGGTAGGTGCCATTGGCGCAGCACCTGCGGCGGCAAAGTCATTGCTATATTAGACCGTGCAGTCTAATAAAAGCAGATGCGGAACAAGACGTTCGATCCGGACGAGGCACTGCTTGGAGCGCTTTCCGCGTTCTGGCAGGGCGGCTTCGAGCGTACCAGTATGCCGAAACTGCTTGACTCGATGGGCATTGGTCGCGCGAGTTTTTATAACGCGTTCGACTCCAAGCGGGACGTATTCATCAAGAGCCTCGATCTCTATCTCGAGAATGTTGGTGCGCATCTATCGAGGTTGATCGCGGACGCGAAGGATAGCGATTGCGCCGTCGCTGCCTTGATCGACGGCGTTCTCGGAGTCGCAAATAGACCTGGACGCAGCACCACCGACTGGCGCGGATGCCTGATCGGCAATACGGCACTCGAACTTGGTACCGTTGACCAAGAGATTGTTGATCGGCTGAGGCTTGGAGTTGAAGTGCTCCGGGGCCACCGGAACGAAGCGTCCGGACCTTGAAATCGACCAGTCAGCGCTTCATCTTGTTGCGAGTGTTCAAGGACTCCTCGTTCTCGCAAAATCCGGGCTACCGGAAGCTGATATCAAAACCGCGCGCGCTGCAATGCTTGCAACAATTGCCTAACGTATAGCCCGGCTTCGGCACACAGCTGCATCTCCTTCAGCTGTATGCAACGCCAAGGAGGAAACGTGAAAGTCATCTCCGAAACCACATAGCGAGCGTGTCGCGTGAGTTCAATCAAACCCTCGATCTTGGTCGTTTCCCCTGACGCTAAGCTGCGAGGCCACCTCGCGGGCATTCTTGCATTCGCCGGTTATTCCGTAACGGCGACGGAGTCGTTCGACAGCTTACGTCAACCGGCGACAGCCGGAAATACGGACCTTGTCATTCTGGCGCTGGCAGGTCTGGATGATACCGTCCCGGCGCTCGCGCGGGATGTCGCTCAGGCGGTCGGCGAGCTTATTGTCGTGGCCGAGCCCTCGGCCATCGCCCGGTTGACCCTGCTCGATTCCAAGGTCGATGCCTACATTGCGAAGCCTTTCACGGAGTTCCAGCTCTTGGCGCAAGTGGCGAGGCTCCTCGGACGAGGCCAGAGCGGTCGCGCCGAGCTGACGCGTGCAGGCGCATTCTTGGCATTCGAGGGTTTCACTCTTGATATCCCCGGCCATTCGCTTTTCAACCCCGGCGGACAAGAAGTTGAGCTCACCCGAGCTGAGTTCGCGCTGTTGGTGGCCCTTCTAATACCGGCTCCATAACGGCGTGAATCGGGTCTATTCGGATAAGGTAAGGAGACTGCCTGGACAGGCTGTTTTTCTGCATTGAGGTGTGATTCGCTT
>VBCY01000562.1 GCA_005882995.1 Betaproteobacteria bacterium | reverse complement strand
CCTCGACAACCAGCAGCGCATCTGCGACGCCATGGCCGAGGACTACTCGTGGCGCTCACACGATCACACGCGATTGAGCGATCTGCTCCTGCCGCTCGGTGCGCTCAAGCACGCACGCCGCAACGTGCGCCGCTGGATGCGCCCGCAACGCCGGCGGCCCGAGCTCGGACTCGGCTGGCTGGGCGCGAAGGCGATCCTGCGTTACCAGCCGCTCGGGTCGATCGGCAGCATGGTGCCCTGGAACTTCCCGCTCGCGATCGGCCTGTCGCCGCTGGCCGAGGCGCTTGCTGCGGGCAATCGGGCGATGCTCAAGCTGTCGGAGTTCACGCCGGCAACGGCGCAGCTGGTGATCGAGCTCCTCGCCGCGCGCTTCGATGAGAGCGAGGTCGCGGCGTTCGTCGGCGACGCCGACGTGGGCGCGGAGTTCGCCGCGATGCCGGTTCGATCATCTCGTGTTCACCGGCAGCCCGCGCGTGGCGAAGCACGTGATGCGCGCCGCCGCCGACAATCTCACACCGGTAACACTCGAGCTCGGCGGCAAGTCGCCGACGATCGTCGCCCGCGGCGCGGATCTCGCGCGCGCCGCGGCGCGCATCTGGGCCGGCAAGGCCATCAACGGGGGCCAGGCGTGCATCGCGCCTGATTACGTGCTCGTGCACGAGGCCGATCGCGAGGCGCTGATCGGCCACATGATCTCGGCGGTGACGCGCATGTTCCCGACGCTTCGCGAAAACCCCGACTACACCGCGCAGGTGACGCCCGCGCAGCACGCGCGAATCGTTTCCTATGTCGAGGATGCTCGCGCGCGCGGCGTGCGCATCGTCGAGATCAATCCGGCGAACGAAAGCTTCGACCCCGCGGTGCGCAAGATTCCGCCGACGCTACTCGTCGATCCACCCGACGATGCGGCGGTCATGCGCGACGAGATCTTCGGGCCGCTCCTGCCGATTCTCACCTATCGCAATGTCGACGACGCGATCGCCTACGTCAACGACCGGCCTCGTCCGCTCGCCCTCTACTATTTCGGCGACGATGCGCGCGAGGCCGAGCGCGTGCTCGCGTCCACCACCTCGGGCGGCGCCTGCGTCAACGACGTCATGCAGCACGTGTTCCAGAGCGCGCTGCCGTTCGGGGGCTGTGGCAACTCCGGATTCGGCCGTTATCACGGCGACGAGGGCTTCAAGGCGTTCAGCGTCGCCCGCGGCGTCTACGTCGCGCCGCGCCTCGACGTCCTGCGCGTGCTGCGCCCGCCGTACGCCGCGGCTTTTCGCCGCGTGCTGGGGGCATTGCTGCGCCGGTGACTTGACACGCCCGGCACGCTGGCTATCGTAGATGCCTTCCGAAACGATGCAGCACTAACCGGAGCGTGGGAAGCCCACCGAACAAGGCCGTGCCCGCGGCGCCGAAGGCGTTCGCGCCGTTCTTCCTGTCGACGAAGATCGCCTTGCCCAAGGTGTCCTCGCGCTGGATCGAGCGCGCGCGCCTGATCGAGCAGCTCGGCGTGCCGCCCGGCGGCGCGGGTGACGCTCCTGCATGCAGGGCCCGGGTTCGGTAACACCGCCTGCCTCGCGCAGTGGCAGAAGGCGCTGACGGCGAGCGGCGTGCGCGTGGCGTGGCTGTCGATCGATCCCGACGATGACGATGTCGCCGCGTTTCTCGGCTATCTCGCAGCCTCGCTGAACGCGGCGGACGGCGCCATCGGCGCCGACGTGATGGAGCTGTCGCGCGGCGGCGCGATGCCCGGCTCGGCGGCGCTCTTGAATCCGCTGCTCAACCAGCTCGCCGCGAGCGCTATCTGCTCGTCATTGGTGCCGGCACCAGGAATCGACCCCGGGACCTTCGGTTTACAAAACGCTTTTGTACCTACGTAGAGTATTTTTAATCAAACTCAAGGCACAATTACGGCACAGTCAATCCGGCGATGGCGCATCGCAAGCGAACCGTGGTTGAATTACCGGTTCGCACAGGTGCGATGCGATGTCACGTTGCTGCGACTCTGCGACGCGGACGCAGCGCTTTCGCAATGTCGCCAGGTTGTGCCCCAAGCTTGAACAACGACCGGACGAGAAGATCGACGGATACGCTAGGATCCGAAGCCTCCATCTTAGCGACGCGCGATTGACTGGAGTGCAGGCGTTTGGCAACGTCAACTTGCGATAACTCCTGCGCCGCGCGCAACGCCTGGAGCGTCTTGCTCAGAGCGAGCTTGAACTCGACAAAAGCGGCCTCTTCGTCGGATAGCCCGAGAAACTCGCGTGGCGTGCCTACGGTCCAGCCAGCAGCCCTGAGTCTTGTGCGTTTCCGCTTGTCCATGTTTGCTCCAGATTCGATTGTTTATCGCATCAGCTCATCGTACTGACGCAGCCAGCGCCGGCAGTCCACGATCACGCGGCCAGGTCTCTGCCGCGTCTTCTTGCTGAAGACGTCGACGATCACAACTGCGTCATAATCGAGGCGATAGATGATCCGCCATGTCGCACCTTCGTCCACGATGCGCAATTCATGGCAACGAGCGCCGATCCCCGGCATTGGCCGCGAATGCGGCAGACCGAGCTTGGCACCGCCCTGCAATTGCCGCACAACACGCCCGCCTCGACGCGGGCGGCTTGCGAGAACGGTGGTGTTTTTTACCTCACCCCGCAGCCACACGAGCGGCTTGTGTATAGCGGCCACCTAAGTACTATCTGTCCGATTGGACATACATGCAAGTAGCCGGCGTTCTTGTTGTTGAGCCTGCGGGCTCTACAACTAGAACAGCAAATCGGCTGTTCGCGCCGATTGACGACGGGGTCGAAGCTTAGCCGTCTGCTCGCGTGGTTCAGTGATGAACTTCATGCCGTGCGCTCCCGCTCAGTTGCCGCGCGAGAACCACTTGGCGTAGATATCTTCATAGGTCCCGTCCGCGTAAATCGCTAGCAACGCTTCGTTGATCTCTTTGCGCAGCGGACTACCTTCGCGGACGACAAAGCCAATCTTATAGGGCCGAAATATCGGGCCGACGACTTGCAACACGCCCTTGCCGCGCTTCGCGGCCAGGTACTGAAGGGCCGCGGAATTGAGAATGACGGCCTGCACCTTGCCTTGCGTGAGC
>VBCY01000561.1 GCA_005882995.1 Betaproteobacteria bacterium | reverse complement strand
GGACCCCGAATCTCCGACTGGAAGCGCGCTACGATCTGCGATGACGTTACCGTTGCCGTGAGTTGGGCGACCAGGACGACGCCCAGCAGCCACATAGCGACGACCGCAATCCGCTTGATCACATTGGGGGCGTCACGATCGCCATGTTCGCCTGTGGCAATGATCAACATGGACCCCCACAGACCTTCACCAATTGCCGGCAGGTATTTCTTGCGGAAGTTTGGAT
>VBCY01000560.1 GCA_005882995.1 Betaproteobacteria bacterium | reverse complement strand
GGCGATAAGGAGGCGCGGCTCGCAGGCGAGCGCCATCGCGATCATCACGCGTTGCCGCATGCCACCGGAAAGCTCATGCGGGTATTGCTGGACGCGTCGCTCCGCCTCCGGTATGTGCACGAGCCTGAGCATCTCGACCGCGCGAGCGCTCGCCTCGGCGCGCGTAAGCCCTCGATGCAGTGTGAGCACTTCGGCGATCTGGCGTCCGATCGTGAGCACCGGGTTGAGCGAGGTCATTGGCTCCTGGAAGATCATCGAGATCGCGTTGCCGCGGATCTGTCGCATCTCCTCTTCGGGTAGCCCGAGGAGATCGGTGCCTTCGAAAAGCACCCGGCCGCCGACTGTACGGCCCGGAGGCGAGGCGATCAGTCGCAGGATCGAGAGCGAAGTAACGCTCTTGCCGCAGCCCGATTCGCCCACGATTGCGAGCGTCTGGCCACGCTCGACCGAGAACGACACGCCATCGACCGCGCGCACGACCCCGTCGCGGGTGAAAAAATACGTCTTGAGGTCCTCGACTTCGAGCAGTGGCGTCGAAGAGTCGGGTCCCGCCGACGCCGGCAGGGACGCAAATTCGTCAGCTCGAGCGCGCATCGTCACATCCGCCTCGCCAGTCTCGGATCGAGCGCGTCGCGCATGCCATCGCCGAGGAGGTTCACCGCCAGCACCGTCAACGAGAGACAGATGCCCGGAAAGATAATCAGATAGCTCGCGATCTGCACTAGGCTGCGGCTTTCGGCCATGATGTTGCCCCAGCTCGGAATGTTGGGCGGCGTCCCGGCGCCGATGAACGACAGGATCGCTTCGGTAATCATCGCCGAGCCGCACACGTAGGTACCCTGCACGAGCAGCGGCGCCACGATATTGGGCAGAATGTGGCGCACAAGGATGAGCGGCAGCGTGGTGCCCGAGGCGATCGCGGCCTCGACGTACGGCTGCTCGCGAAGCGTGAGCACGAGGCTCCGCACCAGCCGCACGACCCGCGGCACTTCTGCGAGCGTGATGGCCACGATCACGTTGCCCATGCTGGCTTTGGTCAACGCCATCAGCGCAATCGCGAGCAGGACCGAAGGAATCGACATCAAACCGTCCATGATGCGCATCACGACCGCGTCGAGCTGGCGGAGGTAGCCCGTGACGAGTCCGATCGCGAGTCCCAAAAGCGTCGAGAGCAAGGCGACCGCGAGTCCCACCACCAGCGAGACCCGCGCACCGTAAATCGCGCGACTGTAGACGTCCCGACCCAGCATGTCGGTGCCGAACCAGGACGTGGCCGACGGTGGACGCAGACGCTTGATCGGGAAGACCTGTTGCGGATCGATCGTGTGGAGCCACGGCGCGAAGATTGCCATCGCTATCATGACGATGAGGATGGCGCCGCCGATAAGCGCGGTCGGATGACGCCGGAATGCTTCGCGGAAGCGCCGCCACGTCGGCGAAACGGATTCCGCCGTTGCGATCGGTGCCGCAAGCGTCGTCGTGTCCATCAGTAGCGAATCCGTGGGTCGAAGAACACGTAGGAGAGATCGACTGCCAGATTCACCAGAACGTACACCGCGGAAAAAATGAGGATCACACCCTGGATGATTGGATAATCGCGGCGAAGAATGGCATCAACCGTGAGGCGACCGATGCCCGGCAGTGCGAACACCGTCTCGGTGACGATCGCGCCGCTGATCAGAAGTGCCACCCCCATGCCGATGATCGTGATCACGGGAATTGCCGCGTTCTTGAGCGCGTGCCGAATGAGGACCTGATTCGGCGCGAGGCCTTTCGCCGACGCGGTTCGGATGTAATCCTGCGCGAGCACGTCGAGCATGCTGGCGCGGGTCATGCGCGCGATCAGCGCGACGTACACCGTGCCCAATGCAATGCTCGGCAGTATGAGATGTCGCAGCCACTCCCACAGGCCGTCGTGAAGATTGCTATACCCCTGCACCGGCAGCCAGTCGAGTTCCACCGCGAAGCTGAGGATGAGCGCATAGGCGATGACGAACACGGGAACTGAAAACCCGAGTACCGAGAACGACATCACCGTGCGGTCGAGCCACGTGCCGGCTTTCGCCGCGGCCAGGACGCCGAGCGGCACCGCGATCAGGATCGCGACGACGAGCGTACTCAGCGTGAGCGAGACGGTAGGCTCGACGCGTTGCGCGATCAGTTGCGTCACCGGCAGGTTGGTGAAGATCGACGTGCCGAGGTCGCCGTGCAATAAGGCCCACAGCCAGCCGCCGAAGCGCACCAGAAAGGGCTCGTCGAGTCCGAGCCGCTCGTGGATGCGGCGGATGTCTTCGTCCGTGGCGATATCGCCGGCGATCACAGCCGCCGGGTCGCCTGGGGTCAGGTACAGGAGCGAAAAGACGACGAACGCGACCACCGCCATCACGGCGACGGTCGCAAAGAGGCGGCGGACGATGCGGGCAGTCATCCGCGACTTAGGCTCTCGTCGGTCCGCTCGCGCTGCGACGCGCTCGGCACGAACGGACCGGGGGGCATGACTATCGTTTCTCGACGTTCCACATGAGCGTTATCGGAGCGATGATCACGCCCGAGAGATTGGTCCGATACGCTGTGGGCAGAATGAACTGCGCGGTCGGCACGTAGGGTACGAACTCGAAGGCACGCGCCTGCACCGCTTCGGCCGCTTTCTTCGAGGACGCCGCATCGGTCGCTTCAAACCACTTCTCGCGCAGCTCCTCAGTCTTGACGTCTTCCGGCCAGCCGAACCAGCCCTTCTGGCCGGTGCCGCGCACCGCGAAATTGACCGCCGGCGTCGTGAGATCGGGGCCGACGAGCCAGGTATGGAAGATGGACCAGCCACCCCTGTCGAGTGGCTCCTTCGACGTGCGGCGCGTAATAAGCGTGCCCCAGTCGCCTGCCTGCACCTCGACGTTGACGCCTAATTTCTTCAGGACATCCGCGGTGAGTAGCGATTGCGAATGCACGATGGGCTGGTCAGTCGCGTCGATGATAACAACCTTCTCGCCCTTGTAGCCCGATTCCTTGATGAGCTGCTTCGCTTTCTCGAGGTCGCGCTTCCCCTTCATCGGCTCCGCACCGACCTCGCTCGAGAGCGGTGTCCCGCAGGTGAAGTAGGAATAGCAGGTGCGGCCGTTCTTCGGATCGCCGGCGATCCCCAGCACATAGTCGTTCTGATCGACGGCATAGAGCAGCGCCTCGCGCATCTTCGGATTGTTGAACGGCGGATACAAGAAGTTGAACCGGATCATCCCCATCGAGCCGAGCGGATCGATGTTCTCCACCTTGATGTCTTTGTTCTTCTGCAGCACCGGAATCAGATCGGGCGGTAGCTGCTCCCACCAGTCGACCTCGCCGGCGTTGAGTGCCGCGGCCGCAGTCGCGGCGTCGGGAATGTAGATCCATTCGACCCGATCGACCTTCACCACCTTGCCGCCCGCGGCCCATGACGAGGACTCCTTGCGCGGCACGTAATCGGTGTTCTTGACGTAGACCACCTTGCTTCCCGGCACCCACTCTTCTTTTACGAACTTGAACGGACCCGAGCCGATCGCCTCCGTGATGTTGGTCGAAGCGTCGGTCTTCGCGATGCGCTCCGGCATGATGAACGGCACGTTAGACGACGGCTTCGCCAGCGCTTCGAGGGTGAGCGGGAACGGGCGCTTCAGCTTCAGCGTGAAGGTCTTGTCGTTGACCGCCTTCCACGATTCGGTCGCTTCCGCGAGCTTCTGTCCCAACGCGTCGCGTTTCGCCCAGCGCTCGACCGAAGCGATGCAGTCGGCTGAGCGCACCGGCTGGCCGTCGTGGAACTTGAGCCCATCGCGCAGCGTGAACGTGTACGTGACCCCGTCCTTGCTCACGTCGTACTTGTCCACCATCTGTGGCTGCACCTGAAACTTGGCGTCGGTCGCGAACAGCGTGTCGTAGATCATGTACCCATGGTTGCGGGTGATGTACGCCGTGGTCGTGATAGGGTCGAGAATTCGCAAGTCGGCCTGCGGAATGAACTTCAGCACCTTCTGGCCTTGCGCGAGCGCGACAGGCGACCCGAGCGTCGAGGCCAAGGCCAGCAAGGCGATCGCAGCGGTCAAGAAATGCGATCGCGAGATTCGATTGCTCATGGCGAGAGTCTCCGAAGACGAGAGGGCGAGCAGTGGAACGCATCGATCCCGGCGATGCGTCGCGACATTCTAGTCCGGGTTGTTGCCAGCGTCTTGCGGCGGTTGCCAGTCCTTCAGCGACGTGCCTCGGGATGCGCAGCAAGCGAATGCGATGCCGTGTCGAAACGGCTCGGGTGCCGGTGGCCGCTCCCGCATCTTGGCGGGCATCGATAGTGCCTCAGTTTCGAAAACACTACCCGGGCATCTGGCCTTGCCATCGCTGTGCCCAAACCGCATTCTCGGCAAGTCTACGCCACGTGAGGAGCCTATGCCGAACATCCCCGACGACATCTTTACTGAACCCGATGATTTTTCGCCTGTGGGTGGCGAATTCGTAGTATGAGGGAATCCCCCTGTGCGGTGCAGTCTT
>VBCY01000559.1 GCA_005882995.1 Betaproteobacteria bacterium | reverse complement strand
TAAGCAGACTCCCCGGATTCCCAAGACGCCCACAGCGTCCAAGTTCTGCTCCTGACCATGGGTTTTAGCCCGTGGGGGAGTATGTGTAACCTGGACGCAGCAGTAGGAACCCTTTCGTTTAGCTCGTTCGGCCGCCGCCAGCGCGTGCCGTCTTTCGGCACGCCGATCGATGCTCGCCCGCATTCAGACGCGGCATCCTCGAGCCTCTTGCGCGTCTCTGTTACTTCAGCCGGCCAGCGCCTAGCAGCGAGCGTCCTCAACACTCCAGGGTTCAGCCGGAAAGCGGCGGCGTCGCGTTGCTTCTTGCTGGCGGCCTTGGTCGTTTTCGTCACGCCGGCGCAGGGCGAACTGAGCTGGCGTAGCGTTCGGGGCGCGGACCTGCCTGCGCTTTTCGTCGATCACGAACTGGCCGATGGCGTGCATTACGCCTACCAGTTTCGCAGCGATGGAACCTTCACCGGCTTCAACATGGGCAAGGCGATCCGCGGCACATGGCGCATCGCAGGGGATGAATTTTGCTGGACCCAGCCTCGACGTGCGGCAGCGGAAGAGTGCTTCGACGTTGAACGCAGCGGCAGTTCCATTCGACTCCTGCGCGATGGATACGAGGCCTTCTCCGCTGCGCTGACACCGGTCAAGCGCCCATCGAGAGAGGGATCGCCACAATGAGCGAACGACCGCCTTACTCTCTCGCTCAGCTTACGCGCTACTTCCTGAAGCTCGGCGCAATCGGCTTTGGCGGCCCGGTCGCCCTGGTCGGGTACATGTATCGCGATCTTGTCGAAGCACGGCGCTGGATCACCGACGAGGACTACAAGGATGGGCTGACATTGGCGCAGCTCATGCCGGGCCCGCTGGCAGCGCAGCTCGCCATGTATCTGGGCTACGTGCACTACCGGGTCGTGGGTGCCACAGTGGCCGGTGTTGCGTTCGTGCTGCCCTCCTTCCTGATGGTCGTCGCGATTGGCTGGGCGTATCTGCGCTTCGGTGGGCTGCCCTGGATGCAGGCGGCGTTCTACGGCGTCGG
>VBCY01000558.1 GCA_005882995.1 Betaproteobacteria bacterium | reverse complement strand
GATCCACGCGCTGGAGCAAAGCGACGCTGCAACTGCTGCGAAGCCGGCCGCGAAGCCCGCGGCCAAGCCGGCCCCCAAGAAGAAAGCGTCGACGCAATGAACGATGGGCTGGGATCCGTCGGCCGTCGCGGCTGTTTCAGCAGATGATCGCGGCGTGACTGTGGTCGTCGCCGCTCGAGGAGCGTCTCGCGGCAATGCCGAATCGTCGTGTGAGCTCGAGCCAATCTTTGCGCCAGACGGGCCGCTCGCTCGCAAGCTCCCCGTTTTCCGCTTTCGGCCGCAGCAGCTGGCGATGGCGGAGGCGATCGCGCGCGCGATCCAAAGCAGAAGTCAGCTGCTCGCCGAAGCGGGAACCGGAACGGGCAAGACGCTGGCCTATCTCGTGCCGGCGCTGCTGTCGGGTGGCAAGGTCATCATATCGACGGGCACCAAGACACTGCAGGATCAGCTGTATCAACGAGACCTGCCGCTGGTGCGCGATGCTCTGCGCTTGCCGGTCAGCGTCGCGCTGCTCAAGGGACGAGCCAATTACGTCTGCAGGCAGAGGCTCGAAAAGGCTGCCCAAGGAACCTTCGCTTCGCGTGGCGATGCGCGTCACCTGAAACGGATCGAATCCTTCGCGCGCACTTCCGCGACGGGTGACAAGGGCGAGCTCGCCGATGTTCCTGAGAACGCGGCATTGTGGGCCGACGTAACGTCGACTCGCGACAATTGCCTGGGCGGCGACTGTCCGCATCATGCCGATTGTTTTGTGATGAACGCACGCAAACAAGCCCTGGCGGCGGATCTGGTGGTCGTCAACCATCACCTGTTCTTCGCCGACGTCATGCTGCGCGACGAAGGGCTCGCCGAGCTCCTGCCCGCCTGCAATACCGTGATCCTCGACGAGGCGCATCAGCTTCCCGACACCGCAACGCTGTTCTTCGGGGAAGAGTTGACGGCGGGCAGCCTGGGCGAGCTCGCTCGCGACGCTGAAATCGAAGGACTGCGAGCGGCGAGGGACTGTGCGGCATTGCCCGAGGCCGCGCAGCAGCTTGCCCAAGCGATGCGACGCTTCAGGCTCGCCCACGGGGAGTTGACCGGCAAATGGCCGCGTTCGGAAGCGATCCAGCGACCTGGAATTGAAGCCGCCGTTGACGAACTCGCGTCTGCTCTCGACCAGCTCGGCGCCCAGCTCGCGAGCCAAGCAGAGCGCAGCGACGAACTGGCGCAATGCGCGAGCCGCGCCAGCGAAGCTTCGGAGCTGCTCGCGCGGTGGCGCGACCGCGACGATCCCGCGTGGGTGCGTTGGCTCGAGGTGAGCGCCAGCGGATGGCAGCTCCGCGCTTCACCGCTGTCGATCGCCGAGATTTTTTCCCGACATGTCAATGACAACGCACGGGGATGGATCTTCACTTCCGCAACGCTGGCGGTCGGCGCCGATTTTGGACTCTTCCGGCGCGAGCTGGGGCTCGACCAAGCCGAAAGCGGCTATTGGGAGAGCCCGTTCGACTACGCGCGCCAGGCGTTGCTTTACGTTCCGCGAGACCTGCCGGAACCGAACAGTTTCGAGCACACCGACGCCGTTGTCGCCGCTGCGCTGCCGGTCTTAAGAGCGAGCGGTGGGCGCGCCTTCTTGCTGTTCACCACGTTGCGCGCTCTCGCCCGAGCGCGTGACACGCTGCTCGCTGCCGCCGCGCGCGGCGCATTCGATTTCCCGTTGCTCGCGCAGGGTGACGGTTCGCGAACCGAATTGCTGGCGCGTTTTCGACGTCTCGGCAACGCCGTTCTGCTGGGAAGCCAAAGCTTCTGGGAAGGGATCGACGTTCAGGGCGAGGCATTGTCACTCGTCGTCATCGACAAGCTGCCGTTTGCGCCGCCCGACGATCCGCTGCTCGCGGCGCGCCTGGAGTACATCTCACGCGAGGGCGGCAATCCCTTTCTCGACTACCAGCTGCCGCAGGCGGCGATCAACCTCAAACAAGGCGCAGGCCGGTTGATACGTTCGGAGACCGACCGCGGAGTGCTGATGATTTGCGATACCCGACTGGCCGACAAGCCCTACGGGCGTCGCATCGCCCAGGCATTGCCGCCGATGCGCCGGACCCGGGAGCTCTCGGAGGTGATCTCTTTCTTCGACGACGCCGAGACCGCGAAGCTGAGCGCGACTTAAGCACCCTCACGGCGGCGGTATGCCGCCATAATCCGCCTTGGATTTCGGAACGGTGTCGTTTTTCAAAATCTGCACCACCTCGTCGCGTCCCCAGAACTGCCACCACGGCTTCGGGCCCGGGACAAAATACTTGCCGTTGGGAAAGGTGCTCTGCAGGACACGGCGGGCATCGTCGCGTAGCAGCGGCATGTCCAGTTTGTCGTAGCTGTAGACGAGCAGAACCAGCGCGTCCTCGTTGGCGGGCGTCTGTGGAAAGTTGACCAGCGCAGCCTGCGCCCGGTTGGCCGCCGCAAGATAGGCACCGCGATTGTAGTAGTACTGCGAGACGTGGACCTCGTACATGGCGAGCGCATTGGTCAAATAACGCATGCGTTCGATCGAGTCGGCGGCGTAGCGGCTCTCGGGAAAACGAGCGACCAGATCCTTGAAGGCGTTGTAGGACTCTCGCGACAGCTTCGGATCGCGCTCGGAGAGGTCCTGCTCTACCACGTAACCGAAGATTCCCTGGTCCTCGCGAAAGTTCACCAGGCCCTTGAGGTAGTAGGCGTAGTCGACACTGGGATGGTTGGGATAGGTGCGTATGAACCGATCGCAGGCAGCGACCGCAGAGGCTGTCTCGTTCAGACGGTAGTTGGAGTACGCGCCTTCAAGAATCGCTTGCTGCGCGTGCCTTCCGTAGGGAAAACGGCCCTCGAGCGTGTCGAACAGCTTGACGGCGCGGCTATAATTGCCGGTCACCATCATGGTGTGCGCCTCGTCGTAGAGCTTCTCCGCGGTCCAGCTTGCCGTTTCGTCCTTGACTTCCGGCAACCAGCCGCAACCGGCGATGAGCGTTGCGATCACCAGCGCGCACAAACACCCAATTTTCGACATCGTTCGCGATTCCTTGGCGACTCACGATTATAACGCGGCTCCGAAAACCGAGCCCGAAGGCGCCGCCATCGTAATGACCATCCCGGACGAATGCGCGGGCTTGCGCCTCGATCAGGCGCTGGCGCGCATGCTCCCGGCGCACTCGCGCAGCCGCATACGCGCGTGGATCGACGCCGGCGCAGTAACGATTGCCGGCAACGTCGGCCATGCGAAGCAGCGTGTCGCGGGAGGCGAACGCGTGCGTGCGATCCCGCAACCCGATCCGAGGGCGGCGACTCTGGAGCCACAGTCCATCCCCTTGACGATCGTGTACGAAGACGATGCGCTGATCGTGATCGACAAGCCGGCGGGACTGGTGGTGCATCCGGGGAGCGGCAATTGGAGCGGAACGCTCGCCAACGCTTTGCTGCACCACGCGCCGGCGCTC
>VBCY01000113.1 GCA_005882995.1 Betaproteobacteria bacterium | reverse complement strand
GTCCCGTGTCGACGCTCATCGAATGGGACACCGACATCCCGCCGCTCGAGGTACTGCTCGCTGAGGCGACACAGGCGGCGATTCATCTCGAGCGCATCGAGAAAAGACAGGTTCATGCCGTCGGAGAGGCTCATGCCGTCGCTGCGTGAGCTTCAAAATGCCGTTCGGCTAAGCCTCGTCGAGCGCGAGGACAGCGTGGCTGCGAGCTACATCATTGACGATGGTCTTGCTCCGGAGCGGCGTCTGTCCGTTTATCGCAATACGTTCGCCAGTAACCTGGCCAACGCCTTGCGCCTGTCCTACCCTGCAGTCCGCCGGTTGGTCGGCGATGAGTTCTTCGAGGGAGCCGCCACTATCTTCATGCACGAGCGGCCGCCGGTGAGCGCCTACCTCGACGAGTACGGAGCCGAGTTTGCCGAATTCCTCGTGCATTTTCCGTCGGCGGCATCGCTTGTCTACCTTGCCGACGTGGCTCGCCTCGAATGGGCGGTGAACCGGGCGCTGCACGCGTCCGATGCGGAGCCGCTCGATGTGACGCGACTCGCAGCGCTCGAGCAGAGCGATCACGACCGCGTTAGCTTCGTGCCGCATCCGTCGGTGAGCCTCCTGAGCGCCGATTGCCCGATCGATGCCATCTGGCGCGCCGTGCTGGCGCAGGACGAAATGGCGCTCGCTGCCATCGACCTCGCCGCCGGGCCGGTCTGGCTGCTGGTGCAACGCCTGGCTACCGGTGTCGAGGTCGCGCGCGTCGATGAGGGGCCATGGCGCTTCGCGGCGGAGCTCTTCGCGGGTCGACCGCTGGGTACGACGTTAAGCAGCGCGGGAAACCTTGATGCACCGTCGCTACTGGCCGAGCATATCGCTGCCGGGCGTTTCATCGCTTTCAGTCTGGACGACGCTGCAGCCCATGTTGCCGCGCCAGCGCAGGAGAATCGTTCGTGACACCTCAACCAGCCGCTGCTTCCGACCGCTCGAACGGAGCCGTCCTCATCGCTCGCGTGCTGCGCTGGCTCGACGCGGTGCCGTACAGCCTGCTCGCCGTTCCCTTGCGCCTGGCCGTGGCCACCGTGTTCTGGAATTCGGCCATGACCAAGCTCGCGAACTGGGACACGGCCGTTGCACTGTTCGTCGACGAATACAAGGTGCCGCTGATCGCGCCTGAAATTTTGGCATACGTCACGGTCAGCATCGAGCTCACCACGCCAGTGCTGCTGGTATTGGGATTGTTGACACGGCCAACGGCTGCGATACTTCTCGGCATGACCGCCGTGATCGAGATCTTCGTCTATCCGCTGGCGTGGCCGACGCATATCCAATGGGCGGCGATGCTGCTGATTCTGCTTTGCCGAGGGCCCGGCCGGTTGTCCATGGATCATCTCCTCTGGCGACGCTTCGGCGCCATCCTCGGCGAAAGCGCACACGTATGAAGCCGACGCTGACGAGAGAGCTCCAGCCAGATGCCCACCAGTCCAAAGCTTCATTGCCCAAGGAGTGACATCGATGCCGCGCGTACTGCCCCGCCAGCCTGCACCGGAGCTCGTTGTGCCGACCTTGTCCGGCACGACATGGAGCCTCGCCGACGCAGCGCCGCAGCGGTTCTCACTGATCGTGTTCTACCGTGGGCTGCATTGCCCAATCTGCACGACCTACATCGCCGAGCTGAATAAGCTCGTTCCCGAATTCGCCACGCGCGGTGTGGAGACGATCGCGATCAGCAGCGATACGGAAACACGCGCGCGCGAGGCGCAAACCAAGTGGGGACTTCCGCAGTTGACGGTCGGCCACTCGCTCACCATCGGGACCGCGCGCGCGTGGGGTCTGTATATCTCGAGCGGACGCGGCGTGACCTCGACCGGTGTCGAGGAACCGGCGCTCTTCAATGAGCCAGGCGTATTCCTGGCGCGACCCGATCACACGCTGTACTGGGCGTCGGTGCAGTCGATGCCCTTCGCGCGACCGCATTTCCGGGAGATCCTCGCGGCGCTCGACTTCGTCATCGCCAAGGACTATCCGGCACGGGGCGAAGCGTGAGCGGCGGATACGTGCTCGCGAATCGATCACTGCGCGTCGTGTTGGCGTCGCTGCTTGCGCTCTCGTCTGCGGCCTTCGGCACCGACGGTCTCATCGCCTTGAAGAGTCCCTTCACGGCCAAGCGAAGAAAACGCCAAGCAGCGCGGACTGAATGTCTTCGTGCGCATTGACCATGCCGCCGGTGCCGCAAAGATTGGCAAGCCGCTTCGGCATACCGAGGTGCTTATCTTTGGGAATCCGCAGGGTGGCACACCGTTTATGGAATGTGCTCAATCGGTGGGTATCGATCTCCCGCTCAAGGCACTGGTATGGGAGGACGCCCAGGGCCAGGTCTGGCTTGGCTATAACGATCCCGCTTTCCTGGCGCAGCGCCACGGGGTGGGCCAGTGTCCCGCAGTGAGTGCTCTGAGCAAAGCATTATCGGGGCTCGCTGAGACCACCATCGCACGCTGAGCGTAGTGCCATCGAGCGCATTCTGGAAAGGCGTTCATGTGGTCCGCTGAGATTGGAAGGCACCGGGCCGGCTTGACGACGGTTTCTAACGAAGGGCTCAATTAGCTATGCATGCAACTCTCCCTTTGCTTCGTATGACGGACTTCCCGCCGATCCGGCGCAGGAAGCTCGAAACACTGCAGGTCAACCTGGGCTACCGCTGCA
>VBCY01000554.1 GCA_005882995.1 Betaproteobacteria bacterium | reverse complement strand
CGCGCCACACTCTCGCCGAAGCGCTGCGCTGCGTATTCCGGAAAACCGAGCATGCGTCGGCCGGTATCGGCGACGAAGGCGCCCGCAATCGGTCCCAGCGCGCGCGTGAAGGCTTGCTCCACCAGCATCGGCAGCGTCAACGACAGTTCTTCCAGAGTGGTAGCGAGCCCTGAGTCGCCGCTTGCTTCGACCAGCTCGTGCCAGCGCGCCGGTTGCGCGAGCAGCGACGGCAGGCGCAACGGAGACAGAGTCAGCGTGAGATCCGGCGACTCCTTGGTTTCATGGAAGCTTCCGCTCTCATCGATTTTCCAGGTGACGCTTGCCGGTCCGAGCTTGAAGCTCACCGTGCGTCCGGCGTGAAGGGCAAGCTTGTCACGAGCCCAGCGCTCGCGCTCGAGGGTGCGGTTGATGAGGAATGCGCCGGGGTCCATCTGCAGGTTTGCTTAAAAGGCGTAGCCTCGGTGCAGCGCGACGATACCGGCGGCGAGGTTGAACCATTCCACGCGCTCGAACCCCGAGAGTTCCATCATTGCCTTCAGCGCCTGCTGATCGGGGTGAACCCGGATCGACTCGGCGAGATAGCGGTAGCTCGCTTCGTCCCGGGCAACGAGCCGTCCCAATCGCGGCAGAACGTTGAAGCTGTACCAGTCGTACGCGGGTTGCAGCGGCGCCCAGACCTGGCTGAATTCGAGGATCAGCGCAACTCCTCCAGGCTTGAGCACTCGGCGCATCTCGGTGAGCGCCTTCTCCTTGTGCGTGACATTGCGCAGTCCGAAGCCAATGCAGGCGCATTCAAACGAGTGAGTCGGGAACGGCAGCGCCTCGGCATTGCATTGCACCGCGGGCGCGAGCTTTCCCTGGTCGATCATGTGGTCGCGGCCGGAAGTGAGCATTGCGCCGTTGATGTCGGTCAACACCACGCTGCCGGTCGGACCGACGCGATCGTGGAACAACCGTGCGAGATCGCCGGTGCCGCCGGCGATGTCGAGCACGCGTTGCCCGGGACGAACGCCGCTCACTTCGACCGTGAAGCGCTTCCAGGCGCGATGCAAGCCCGCTGACATGAGATCGTTCATCAGGTCGTACTTGCCCGCGACCGACTCGAATACACCTCTGACCCGGCGTGTTTTCTCGTCGGGCGCGACCTGCTCGTAGCCGAAGTGCGTTTTTGTGATCAATGCCGATGTCCGCACCCGTGTGCGGGAGCAGCTTGCGGTGCGCCGGCATGATCAAGGTCGCGGCTCGCGCCTGCGCTGGCCATGCGCGCCAGATATTGCTGCCACATCGCATCCTGGCGAACGCCGAGCTCATAGAGATAATCCCAGGAATAGATGCCGGTATCGTGGCCATCGGAAAACTTCGGCCGAATGGCGTAGTGCCCGACCGCTTCGACGTCCACGATCGTCACCTCGCGCTTGCCGACTTGCAGCGTTTCCTGTCCCGGACCGTGGCCGCGCACCTCGGCTGACGGCGAATATACGCGCAGATATTCGTAGGGCAGCCGAAAGCTCGTGCCGTCGGCGAAGGAAAGCTCCATCACGCGCGAAGACTGGTGAAGCTTGATCTCGGTGGGAACCGGCGTAGCTGCGTCGAGGCCGCTCATGGGCACTATTGTAGGCCCGATTGGAACCTATCGAGCGTTCCCGGACTGCTTGAAATCGATCGCAATGCAGAAGAGCCGGCCCTCACCCCCAGCCCCTCTCCCGTGGGGAGAGGGGTGCGCGGCAGCGCAGGTGAGGGAACACTATTGCACGATATCCAAGTTCCCGATGCCGGCCATCACGTTGCGAGCTTTGGCGTCCTTGCCGTGCAGCTTGATCGCCAACCGCAGGTCGTTCAAGGAGTCGGCGTTGCGCAGGGCATCTTCGTAGCTGATCACGTCCGCTTCGTAGAGGTCGAACAGCGCCTGGTCGAAGGTCTGCATCCCCAGCTCGCGCGACTTCTTCATGATCTCCTTGATGCCCGAGACGTCGCCCTTGAAGACCAGATCGGAGATGAGCGGCGAATTGAGCATGACCTCGACCGCGGGCACACGTCCGCGACCGTCGCGACGTGCGATCAGACGCTGTGCGATGAAGGCGCGGATGTTAAGCGAAAGATCCATGAGCAGCTGCTGGCGCCGGTCCTCGGGGAAGAAGTTGATGATCCGGTCGAGCGCCTGGTTGGTGCTGTTGGCGTGCAGCGTCGCGAGGCAGAGGTGGCCGGTTTCGGCGAAAGCGATGGCGTAATCCATCGTCTCCCGGTCGCGCACTTCGCCGATCAGGATCACGTCCGGCGCCTGCCGCAATGAGTTCTTGAGGGCGATCATCCAGTTGTCGGTATCCACTCCGACCTCGCGCTGAGTGATGATGCAGTTCTTGTGCTCGTGCATGAACTCGATCGGATCTTCGATGGTGATGATGTGACCGTAGCTGTTTTCGTTGCGGTAGCCGAGCAGCGCCGCCATCGACGTGGACTTCCCGGCGCCGGTTGCGCCGACGAACATCATGATGCCGCGCTTGCTCATGCACACGTCCTTGAGTACCGGCGGCAGGCTCAGCTCGTCGAAGGTGGGAATCGTGGTATTGATGGTGCGCATCGCCATGCCGACCCGTCCCATCTGGACAAAGGCGTTGCAGCGGAAGCGGCCGATGCCGGGCGGGCTGATCGCGAAGTTGCATTCCTTGGTCGACTCGAACTCGGCCGCCTGCTTGTCGTTCATGACACTGCGCACGATCTCGATGGTGTGCTGTGGGCTGAGCGCCGTCTTCGACACCGGCGTGATCTTGCCGTCGAGTTTTACCGCGGGCGGGAAACCCGCGGTGATGAACAGATCCGAGCCTTTCTGCTTGACCAGCAGGTCGAGAAGCTCATGAATGAATTTGGTTGCGGTTTCGCGTTCCATAGGAGCTCCTCTCTCTATACCGCGTCGCAGGCTGCCCGCGTGCCGTGCAGCGGCTAGCCGCCGAACAGATCCTTGTTGACCGCACGGGCGCGCGCCTCGATATTCGAAATCTGGTTGCGGCGCACCATCTCGACCAGGCACTGATCGAGCGTTTGCATGCCAAGTGCCTGGCTGGTCTGAATTGCAGAATACATCTGCGCGACCTTGTTCTCACGGATCAGGTTCCGGATCGCCGGGGAGCCGATCATGATCTCCCATGCGGCGACGCGGCCCTGCTGGTCCTTGGTTTTGAGAAGTGTCTGCGAGATCACGGCCACGAGCGACTCCGAAAGCATCGCCCGCACCATGTCTTTTTCCGCCGCGGGGAAGACGTCGATGATACGGTCGACCGTCTTGGCGGCGGAGCTGGTGTGGAGCGTCGCGAATACCAGGTGGCCGGTTTCGGCTGCGGTAAGCGCCAGGCGGATCGTCTCCAGGTCGCGCATTTCGCCGACCAGAATGTAGTCCGGGTCTTCGCGTAGCGCCGCGCGCAGCGCGTTGGGGAATGACAGTGTATGCGGCCCCAACTCCCGTTGGTTGATCAGACACTTCTTGGAGTCATGCAGAAACTCGATCGGGTCCTCGATGGTCAGGATGTGCCCGTACTGATTTTCATTGACGTGATTGGTCATCGCCGCGAGCGTCGTCGACTTGCCTGAACCGGTGGGGCCGGTCACGAGGATCAACCCACGCGGCCGCGTCGTGAGCTCGGCGAACACGCGCGGCGTGCCAAGCTCCTCGAGAGAGAGCACCTTCGACGGAATCGTCCGGAACGCCACCGCGGCGCCACGCTCCTGATTGAAGGCGTTGACTCGAAAGCGCGCCAGATTGGGAATGCCGAATGAGAAATCGCATTCGAGCATCTCCTCGTAGGTCTTGCGCTGGGCGTCGCTCATGATGTCGTACACCATGGCGTGAACGTCCTCGTGCTCCATCGGCGGCAAATTGATGCGACGGATGTCGCCGTGGACGCGAATCATCGGCGGGAGTCCCGCCGATAAATGCAGGTCCGATGCCTTGTTCTTGACCGCGAATGCCAGCAGCTCGGCAATGTCCATTTATAATCCCTGGACGTGAGCGCCCGATGGTGCCTGCGATGCTCTCGTCCGATGAGCCAATGCCGGCCTCAAAAGCTGTGGATGACCTGTGGCGTACACCCGCAGTGTCCCCTATGCCGGCGTCATTAGATTATGAGCCTATACGAGAAGGCGTGGCAAGACGTTCATTTTCGCATCGTCTCGGCATGCCGGGCTACCGGCCGCGATCCAGAGCAGATTCGTTTGCTCGCGGTTACCAAGGGTTTTTCTCCGGAAGCGGTCCGCGCAGCATACGCCTTGGGCCAGCGCGCTTTTGGGGAAAATTATGTGCAGGAGGCTACCGTCAAAATGAAGTCGCTTTCCGATATACCGGATATCGAGTGGCACTTGATCGGGCCGCTCCAGCGCAACAAGACGCGAGCGGCAAGCGACTGCTTCGCCTGGGTCGAGACGATTTCCCGGCTAGACATCGCACAACGCCTCGCCACCGCTCGATCGCCAGGCGCTGGACTCAATGTTTGCGTTCAGGTCAATATCAGCGGCGAATCTGCCAAGAGCGGTGTTGCGCCGGACGAAGCGGTGGCTCTGGCGCTTTCGGTGGCACGCTTGCCGCAACTCACGATGCGCGGCCTCATGGGAATCGCCCAAGAAACCCAGGACGTCGCACGGCAGCGCACGCAGTTCCGCATTCTCCGCCAATTATTCGAGGCGGTGCGCGCCGCCGGTCTCGCGCTAGACACGCTGTCGATGGGCATGTCCGCTGATCTCGAAGCAGCGATCGCCGAAGGCGCGACTCTGGTGCGCGTGGGGAGCGCCCTTTTTGGTTCGCGGCCGCAGCGCTCCGAGGGTCTCGGCGCATGAACATCACTTTCATCGGCGGCGGCAACATGGCGCGCGCCTTGATCGGCGGATTGATCACGCGTGGCGTCGCCTCCAAAGCCTTTTCGGTCACCGACGTCGACGCGGATGCCCGCTCGACGGTCGCCGCACGTTTTGGCGCAGCCACTTTCGCGCAGATCGAGCCGGCGGCGGTGGCCCATGCGGAGCTGATCGTGCTCGCCGTAAAGCCGGCGAATGTGCGTGCAGTAGCGCGTGAGCTCGCCACGTTTCTCAAGCGACAGGTCGTGCTTTCCATCGCTGCCGGCATTCGCCTGTCCGATCTATCGCGATGGCTGCTTGGCTACCGACGCCTGGTTCGTGCCATGCCCAACACGCCCGCGCTCATCGGCGCCGGCATCAGCGCCCTCTATGCGCTGTCAGGCGTCGACGGCGAGGGGCGCACACGTGCTTCCTCCGTGCTGGAAGCCGTGGGCGGCATTCTGTGGTGCGAGCGTGAGGACGAGCTCGACGCGGTCACCGCGGTATCAGGCAGCGGCCCGGCTTATGTTTTCTATTTTCTGGAAGCGCTGGAGCAGGCCGCGCGCGAGCTTGGATTCGAGCCCGCGCAGGCGCGCCGCCTCGCACTTGCGACGTTCTCTGGCGCAATCCGGCTCGTCGAGCAAAGCGAATCCGAGCCGGCGATGTTGCGCGCACAGGTGACCTCGAAGGGAGGGACGACCGAGCGCGCCATCGCCTCGCTCGAAAGCGCGAGCGTCAAAGCGGCGATCGCTGCCGCGGTGAAAGCCGCGGCGTTGCGCTCGAGCGAGCTCGGCGAGCAGCTCGGCAAGGAAAGCT
>VBCY01000557.1 GCA_005882995.1 Betaproteobacteria bacterium | reverse complement strand
AAGGAAAATCCGATGGAAGGCCTGATGCGGCGGTAGAATTCACGCTTGTCGAACAATGCCCTGCGGAGGATGCATCGATGTTGCTGTTTCGACAACTCTTCGATCCCCATTCGTCCACTTATTCCTATCTCCTTGGCGACCCCCGTTCGCGGGAAGCGATACTGATCGATCCGGTCTTCGAACAGGCGCGCCGCGACGCGGCCTTGGTGGAGGAGCTTGACTTCAAGCTGCGGGCCACGTTGGAAACGCACGTGCACGCGGACGATGTGACCGGCGCATGGTTGCTCAAGCGCCGTTTCGGCAGCAAGATCGCGCTCTGCGCACAGACCGGCGCCGAAGGGGCCGACCGCTACCTGGGGCACGGTGACCGTGTTGAGTTCGGGAAACGCTATCTCGAGACGCGAGCCACCCCGGGGCATACGCGAGGATGCGTCACTTATGTTCTGGATGACGAAAGCATCGCCTTCACCGGCGACTGCCTGCTCATTCGCGGCAGTGGCCGCACCGATTTCCAACAGGGCGACGCGCGTGAAATGTACCGGTCGGTGCGAAGTCAGATTCTGACGCTCCCGCCGACATGCCTCCTTTACCCGGCGCATGACTATCGCGGCCTGACCGTGACCAGTGTCGCTGAAGAGCGGCGCTTCAATCCACGGCTCGGCGGAGACATCGGCGAAGGAGATTTCGTCGGCTACATGAGCAATCTCGGCTTGCCCCATCCGAAGCTCATGGACATTGCAGTGCCCGCGAACCTGCGCTGCGGTCAACCCGAGCAAGGCAACGCGCTTCCTGAGGAACCGACCTGGGCCCCGCTGACATACACCTTTGCGGGGATCTGGGAGATCGATCCGGAAGCTCTCGAGGAAAACGCTTCGCGCGTCCAGATCATCGATGTGCGTGAACCCGATGAATACGATGGCCCGCTGGGATGCATTCGCGGCTCTCGGCTCATTCCTCTCGGTCGGCTTCCGGAGACCGCGGCGGAGCTCGGACGCGATCGGCCGATCGTCACCGTGTGCCGGTCCGGGGCAAGATCGGCGCAGGCATCGGTTCTGCTGCAAAAAGCGGGGTTCAGCGATGTCGCGAATCTCGCCGGAGGGATGTTGCGCTGGCGCGCGGAAGGGCACCCCGTCGAAGGCGGGCGTGAATAACGCGGACCGGTTTTAGCGGCTCGAGTCTACCAAGGCGTGCTGTTCAGATTCGGCACGCGCGATGATTGTTTGGCTTGGCGTGCCGACATGCACATCAGCGCCATCAGCATCGTTCCGCCGAGCCCGCCTCCGACGAACGCCAGTACCACCCACCATGCGGAAACCATGAGTTGCCTCTTTTTTTAAGCGCCGTCGAAGCCGCTACCGGCCACGATAGCGCCCCCACAGTAGAGCTTATTCAGCGTTTCCGGGATCGGTGGCAAACCGATTTTGATGTAGGAGCCGGTTGTTCGGCACACCGCCATGCTCCTACAGCGAATGCCTCGCCAACTGCAACCGCATAGCCCAGGTTGCTCGCGTCGGGCGAGTGTAATTCATTCACTCGACCTTGATACCGGCCTGCTTGATGAGCGTCGCATACCGCGCAAGTTGCTCCCGGGTGGACTGCGCGAGCTCTTCCGGCGTCGAACCGCGCGGCGTGAGGCCTTGAGCTACAAGCTTGCTGCGTACTTCGGGCACAGCCGGCGCCCTCACGACCTCGGCATTGAGAAAGGCGACGATCTGTTTGGGCGTGCCGGCCGGCGCCACGACCGTCGCCCATGAATTGAACTCGAACCCTGGGAGCCCGGATTCGGAAACGGTTGGCACTTCTGGAAACTGGGACAGGCGCTGCGCCGTCGTTACACCCAGCAGACGAAGCTTGCCGCTCTTGATGAGACCGGTCACGGTGGCAAGGCCCTGGAAAGCCACCTGGACCTCTCCCGCGGCGACTCCGACTGCCGCCTGCGTCGCTCCTTTGTAGGGAACGTGGGTCAGCAAGATCCCGGCGGTTGAAGCGAACAACTCCATCGCGACGTGTTGCGGGCTGCCGTTGCCGCCGGAGCCGTAGTTGATCTTCCGCGGCTCGGCTTTGGCGGCGGCGATCAGATCCGCCGCGGTGTGATAGGGTGAATCGCCGGTCGTTACCAATCCCCATTCGACGGTGGCGACCAGGGACACTGGCTCGAAATCCCTGAGAATGTCCCAAGGCATCCTGGCATAGAGGTTCGGCAGCATGGTCATAATGCTGTCGTTGAAGCCTCCAATGGTGTAACCGTCGGGCGCTGCCTTGGCCACGCGATCGGCGCCGATGAGCCCGGCAGCTCCCGGCTGATTCTCGATGGCGATGCCCTGCCCCATGTTCGCGGCCATGGGTTCGGTGATGATTCGCATCGCATTGTCGACGGCGCTGCCGGCGGCCAACGGTACCACCATGCGAATCGGCCTTTCCGGATAGCGCGGCTGGGCGGCGACGGTCGCAGCGCAACAGACAACGACAGCGGCGATCAGAATCCGGGACCGAGAAAACATTGCCATGACTCCTTCATGCGTCGATCACGCCCATTCTCCGCCTTCTAATCGCAGCGCGGGCGCAAGTTCACGCGGTACACTTCCCGTTGCGAGCACTTTCAGGGGAATCCCATGCCCGTCCGTCTCCTTCTGCTGCTGATTGCTGCGCCGATTTCGCAGGCGCTGGCGCAGGTTGACGCCGACCGCTGGAATCTGTCCGATCTCTACCCATCGGCGGCGGCGTGGAATGCGGATGCGGCCAAACTCGAAGCGCAAATGAAGGAATTTGCGAGCTGCAAGGGTCACCTCGCCGACAGCGGCGCGCGGCTGCGGTCGTGTCTTGAGCTCCAGGCGGACATGACCAAGCGCTATTTGCGCATGATTGTGTTTTCATCGCAGCAGTTGGCGGAGGACACGGGCGCTCCGGCAAGTCTCGAGCTGGCACAAAAAGGCCGGGTGATTGGCGCAAGGCTCAATGAAGCAGGCTCATTCGTCAACCCCGAGGTGCTGCGAATGGGCAAGGATAAGATCGCGCGCTTCGTCGCGCAGGATGCCGCGCTCAAGGCCTACCGTTATCCGCTCGATCAGATCCTCCACCTAGCTCCACACACGCTCGACGCGCAGGGCGAAGCGCTGGTGGCAAGCTTCGGACTGATCAACGACGCAGGAGGCTCGGCTTACAACATCCTCACCAACGCCGATATTCCATGGCCTACCATCAAGCTCTCCACCGGTGAGGAGGTGCGACTCGACGCCACCGCCTATACCAAGTACCGCGAAGTCGCGAGCCGCGACGATCGCAAG
>VBCY01000556.1 GCA_005882995.1 Betaproteobacteria bacterium | reverse complement strand
GAGGCGCTGATCGGTTGTGCTGACGTCATTCGCGGCTATCCCGTACCGGAAAAGGCGGTGATTGGTCTGCTGCTTCTCGCCGAAGCGTGGCAGCGTCGAGGGCTCGGCCGCGCGTTCGCGCTTCTCCTTGAGCAAGCCATCGCCGCTTGGCCGGAGATCACGACACTGCGCATCGGCGTAGTGAAAACCAACACGGGCGCGCACCTGTTCTGGCGCGGGCTCGGTTTCGCAGAAACCGGCGAGGTCAAGCAAGGCGGTCCTGAATGGGTCTCTGACGTTAGAGTTCTCGAAAAACCGTTGCAGCGAGCGAGTTCGACATGAGCGATCTCAGTATCAAACCGCTCTCACCTGCTCTGGTTGGCGAGTTCCTAAGATTTTTCGATCACGAACACGGTCCGGCCTTCGCCGACAATCCGCAATGGGCAAAGTGTTACTGCCATTTCTACGGAGTGCCCCGCGCTATCGATTGGGATTCCTTAACCGCGCAGCAGAATCGCGTCGCGATGCAGTCTCGCATCGAGGTCGGCGAAGCGGAGGGCTTCCTCGCCTTTCAGGGCAACGAGGCTGTCGGCTGGATGAACGCACAACCACGCCACAAACTTCCTCATTGCTTCGAGCGACTCGGCATCGCGCCCACGCCGCTGCCGTGCGCGCCGTATCAGGCAGCGGTGATCGTGTGCTTCGTCATCGCGCCGGCGCATCGGCGCAGCGGCGTCGCAAGGAGGTTGCTCGCCGATGGAGTGGCCGCGCTCGCCACGCGGGGCATCAAGCTCGTCGACGCCTTTCCATTCAAAGCGGGAGAAAGTAAAGTGGCCGCCGACCACTACCACGGTCCCTTGTCACTCTTCCTCTCCGAAGGATTTTCGATCCTGCGGGAAGACGCAAGAATGACGGTCGTTCGCAAGTTGCTCGCGTAACTTTGCCAGCCCGGGCTAAAGTGAAACGAAACCCGGGATCGACAATCGATGGCTACGCCGACCCCTCAACCGACGCTGCTGCCGCAATGTTTCGCAGCGTTGTACGGTTTGATGATCGTTTACGCGAGCCTCGAGCCTTTTTCGGCGTGGATGTCGCCCGTGCCCGGAACGCCGTTCTTCCTTTTCGCGCCGTGGCCGCCGCGCCTCCCTCGGGCCGACATCATGATCAATGTCATCGCCTACGTTCCATTCGGCTTTTTTGTGGGGCTCATCGGGCGAGAGCGATCGCCTACGGCGCGGCTGGTGACTGGAACCGCGGCGGGGGCGGTGTTGTCGTTCGTCATGGAGAGCTTGCAGATGTTCCTGCCGACGCGCGATGCGAGCACCGTCGACTTTGTCACCAATACCGTCGGCTCGGGCCTTGGTGCCGTGACCGCCGCAGCGCTCAATCATGCGCCGGGACTGCGTGCGAAATTAAGCGAATGGCGCGACCGCGTATTCATCGGCGGGCACAGCGGGGATCTCGGCATCGCGCTGCTCGGCATCTGGCTCATTGCCCAGGTCAATCCCGGCATACCGCTGTTCGCTGCGACGTTTGATCCGTCGCTCGAATTGACGCGCGATTTTGCCGGCACTCTGCTGCAAGCCGCGCAGAGCGCATTCAACGTCATCGGCGTAGGGCTGTTCCTCGCGATCCTGTTGCGTCAGAGGCGACTGCTCGGAAGCGCCGTGCTGTTGCTCATCGGTAGTGCGCTGATGCTCAAGGGCTGCGCCGCGAGCGTGCTGATTCGCCAATCGGTGCTGGAGAGCTGGATCAAGCCCGGCGTTTCCATCGGTGTTGCCGTCGGCGCGTTTGCTCTCCTGCTTGCCATCTGGCTACCGCGGCCCGCACGTACCACCGTGTGCGCCGTCGCGCTGCTCTCGTCGCTTGGCGCTCCTTTGCTCGCCCCGGACATGTGGCAAGCACGTGCGCCGCTGGCGCTTTTCGATTGGCCGTACGGTCATCTGCTCAATTTCAACGGGCTCACGCACGCCGTGCTGGTGATATGGCCCCTGCTCGCAAGCGTGTATCTGTTGTGGCTCTCAGGCCGCCCCGGATGGGGACACACCGAGGCTCGCGTATAATTCATCATCAACGCGAGACGAGATTGAGTTACTACAAGCGTCACGTCTTTTTCTGCTGCAACCAGCGCGAGCCACCCGAAGCCTGTTGCAACAATCGCGGCGCTACCGAGATGCAGGCGTACGCAAAGCAGCGCATCAAGGAGCTTGGTCTTTCCGGCAAAGGCAGGATTCGCATCAACAAGGCCGGCTGCATGGACCGCTGCGACGAGGGTCCGGTGGTGGTCGTCTATCCTGATGCCGTCTGGTACACCTATGTCGATCGTCACGACATCGACGAGATCATCGATTCACATGTAGTCCATGGCCGCGTCGTCGAAAGGCTCAAGATTTGAGCGTACGCGGCGAGCAGCGCTCCCTGATCGCGGGGCCAGCGGGTCAACTGGAGATCGCGATCAATGTTGCCGAGACGCCGCGTTCCATCGCGCTCATCACTCATCCGCACCCTCTTCAGGGCGGGACGCTCGACAACAAGGTCGTGCAGACGCTCGGCAAGACCTTCACCGCCATTGGCTACGTTGCCGTGCGCTTTAACTTCCGCGGCGCCGGCAGGAGCGACGGAAGCTTCGACGACGGCATCGGAGAGACCGACGACGCATTGGCGGTGCTCGACTTCGCACGTCGGCAATATCCGGACACCGCGGCGAGGCCTCCGGTTCTGGCCGGGTTCTCGTTCGGAGCCTATGTGCAGACGCGTGTTGCCCGGACGATTCAACCCGAGCGCATGGTGCTGGTCGGCCCTGCGGTGAAGCGCTTTCCCGTGGAGCACGTGCCTGAAGACACCATCGTCATTCACGGAGAAGAGGATGACGTCGTTCCCCTGGCCGACGTTTTTGCATGGGCGCGGCCACAACAGCTTCCCATCATCGTCTTTCCCGGCTGCGGGCATTTCTTTCACGGCCGTTTGCCGCAATTGCAACGCGTCGTCACCGGCATGTGGCAGCGATGAGCGTGACCGATGGCGTCGTGCTTGCCGTCTCCGGTCTACACAAGTCATACGGCGACAACGAGGTTGTGCGCGGGCTCGATTTCCAGATCCAGCGCGGAGAATGCTTCGGGCTGCTTGGTCCCAACGGCGCCGGCAAAACGACGACACTGCGCTGCTGCCTCGGCCTGATCGACCCGAACGCCGGCAATATCACGCTCGTCGGTGAGCCGGTGCCCAAAGCTGCGCGCGAGGCGCGCATCAGGGTCGGCGTCGTGCCGCAGATGGACAATCTCGATCCGGATTTCACCGTGGTCGAGAACCTGCAGATCTACGGACGCTACTTTCGTCTTCCGGATGCGATCATCGAGCAACGTATTCCTCGACTCCTCGATTTCGCCGGACTCGCGAGCAAGGGATCCTCCAGCATTCGAACGCTCTCGGGAGGAATGAAGCGTCGGCTGATCCTCGCGCGAGCCCTGATCAACGACCCCGAGCTCCTCATCCTGGACGAGCCGACGACCGGCCTTGATCCTCAGGCGCGGCACCTCATCTGGGATGGCTTGCGTCAACTCCTCACCCAAGGCAAGACGATCCTGCTCACCACTCACTTCATGGACGAAGCCGAGCGGCTTTGCTCACGACTTGCTGTGATCGACCATGGGCGCATGATCGCTTGCGACGCGCCCCGAGCGCTCATTGCGACGCACGTCGAGCCTGAAGTGATCGAAGTCTACGGTGACGAAGCGCGCGCATGGGCGGCAGAGCGCGGACGCAGCCTTGCGGACCGCATGGAAATCGCCGGCGAGACTGCCTTCTGCTATGCTCGCGACGCAGCGCCGCTGCTCGCCGATCTCGCTGCGGCGCGCGGAGTGCGCTACCTGCACCGGCCTGCGAACCTCGAAGATCTGTTCATCAAGCTCACCGGCCGCGAGCTGCGCGACTAGGGCCTCGCTGCGGGACGCCTACCAGCCGGCCCTGCTCGTCACGCTTTGCCGCGCTCCGACTCAAAGACCGAAGACGCGTTCTGCGTTCCTTCCACGCACCTTGTCGCGCGTGCTGCTCTTGAGCTCGTTGACTCGTCTCAAACATCCCGGCATGTCGCCGATGGTGTGAGGATAATCCGAGCCATAGAGCACATTGTCCGCGCCGAAGGTTGCGACGCATAAGCCAAGCACTTCTGGCGAGAAAACGACCGCATCGGCAAAGATCCCAGGCAGATATTCCGAAGGCCGTACCGATATCTTTTCCCGGCACGCAGGAATGTTGTCGAAGCATTGATCCATGCGTGAGACGAGGTAGGGCAGCGCCCCGCCGCCGTGTGCCGCGATAATCTTCAAGTTGCGATAGCGTTCGAAAAAACCGTCGTAGATCATGCGCGCGACGGCTAGCGAAGTGTCGAAGGTAAAGCCGATGGACGCGGTGAGCTGAAATCGCGCCATGTCCATCGTTGCAACGCCTGGAGGTGCCGTCGGATGCACCAGCACCGGCAGGGCCTTGGCATCGATGACGCGCCATATCGGCTCGAACGACGCATCGGTGAGCGGCTTTCCGTCGATGTTCGCGAGCACCATCACTCCCGAGGCGCCGGCTGCCAATGCACGCTCGAGCTCGTTCGTCGCGAGTTCCGCGTATTGCCATGGAAGGGAGGCGAACCAACGAATGCGCCCGGGATGCGCGGTGCGCGCCGCTGCCATGTCGTCGTTCATGATGCGCGCCGCTTGGGTGCTCACATTGGCGCCTCCCCAGTAGCAGTTGGGACAGGTGAGCGACACGATGCACACGTCGACGCCGTTGTCATCCATCGTCTTGAGGCGCAAATCGTAGTCGAACATCGCAGGGACTGGCGTCATGAACGGCGCGCCGTCGAGGTGGATGGCGCGCAGGCCTCCGCGCACCGTCTCGACCGTGTAGCGGGGTCCGCCATGCTGTTGCAGCAACTGGAACCATGATTCGGTCAGACAGTGCGTGTGAACGTCGATAACCACAGTATTCAAGCTCACTCCTCGCGATAGCTCAGTCGAGCTTGGCGCCGGATTGTTTGACTGCCTTTGCCCACCGTGGCTGCTCAGCTGCAATCATTGCGGCAAACTGCTCAGGCGTCTGAGGCGCAAAGGGTTCCATACCAAATCTCGTGAGCTGTTCCTTGAACTCCGCTGTCGACTGAATCCTCTGCAGTTCGGCGGAGAGCTTCGCAACGATGTCCTTCGGCGTTCCCGCTCGAGCGACAATCGCCTGCCAGGCCTGCCAATCGTAGCCGGGAAGCGTCGCGGCGATGGGCGGGACGTTGCCGAGCAGTGTCGTCTGCTTCGCGGCTGAAGTCCCGAGCGCCGTCACCTTTCCCGCCTCGATGTTGGGCACCGCGATGGTCGCGTCTGCGAACATCACCTGAATGGAGCCCGCGAGAAGATCGCTAAGCGCGGCGGGTGTCCCCTTGTAAGGAACGTGTTGAATGTCGAGACCATACTCGGTCTTGAGCGCCTCCATGAAAAGCTGATGCGGACTGCCGTTACCGACCGATGCATAGTTGTATTTGCCTGGATTTTTCCTGATGACGTCGATCATTTCGCGCAGGTTTCTCGCCGGGAAATCGGTGTTGGCGATGAGAAAGAAGTTGACCGATCCCACCGGCGAGATCGGCGCGAAGTCCTTCACTGGATCGATCGGCGACGATGGATAAAGCGCCGGACTGATGCCCAGCGTCGTGCTTGTCGCCATCAGCAGTGTGTAGCCGTCAGCCGGCTGCTTTGCCACAAATTCCGCCCCAATCAATGTTCCGGCGCCGGGCTTGTTCTCGACGACGATGGGCTGGCCCAGAGCGGCGGCGAGTCGCTCGCCGATCGCACGTGCGAGCAGATCGGTAAGCGCGCCCGGCGGGTACGGAACAACGAGCTTGACTGGACGGTTGGGATAGTCGCTCTGCGCATGCGTCGTAGCGCAGCCCAGCGCGAGCGTTGCGCAGAGGCCGATGCATGCAAGTCTGCCAAACGTCGTGGATCGGCGCATCCGTGTTTCCGAATCAATGAATGGCGCAAAGTAAGATACGCTTTGACGTGATGTCAAGCGCGGGCCCGGGCAAAGACAGCCAGGTCGATCATCGCGCACGCGTTATACTTCGCGCCTAACCAGTATTTGACCGCAATCATGCTCAGTGCGACTCTGATACGGACTCCGGAGCTTTCGTTGCGATGGATTCCGGTATGGCGCCGCAATCTTCTGGTATGGCGCAAGCTGGCGATTGCATCGGTGCTGGGCAACATCGCCGATCCGCTGCTGTACATGCTGGCGCTTGGCTATGGCATTGGAGCTTTCGTTCCCGAAGTGGGGGGCATGAAGTACATCGCTTTCATCGGCACTGGAATGGTGTGTCAGAGTGCGATGTTCACGGCATCGTTCGAGGCGATGTACTCCGCCTTTTCGCGGATGCATGTCCAACGAACCTGGGATGCGATCATCAATGCCCCGCTTTCGCTCGACGACGTGGTATTCGCCGAGTGGATATGGGCGGCGTCGAAGTCGGTCATGTCGGTGCTCGCGATTCTGATCGTCATCATGCTGCTGGGGTTTGGCCATTCCTGGCACGCGATCGGGCTATGACTTCTTCACCTACTTCTTCACGTTGGGACTGACGCCCATGCTGCTGCTCTCGGGCGTGTTCTTTCCCGTCGACCAGATGCCCGCGGCGCTGCGCACGGTGGCGGCAATTCTGCCGTTGTCGCACGCCATCGACATCGCACGCCCACTGCTCGCCGGCAGCTGGCCGCGCGACGTGCCGTTGCACCTGGCGGTGCTTCTGGCCTATGCCGTCGGTGGCTACTACATCGCGCTGGTGCTCACGCGGCGACGGCTCCAGAGCTAATGCTTTGGGTTAAATCCCTGCACATCGTCTTCGTGGTGAGCTGGTTCGCGGGACTCTTCTACCTGCCGCGGCTCTTCGTCTACCACGCCATGGCGACCGACTCGATCGGCATCGAGCGCTTCAAGGTGATGGAGCGCAAGCTCTACTACGGCATCATGACGCCATCCGCTTTAATTGCCGTCGCTTCCGGATTGTGGCTGTGGCTGGGCTACGGGATCGGAGGGGGATGGCTCTACGTCAAACTCTTCCTGGTGGCTATTCTCGTCGCGCATCACCTCTGGTTGGGCAAGCTGATGGCCGATTTTCGCAGCGATAAGAACCGCCGAAGCGACGTGTTCTATCGCTGGATCAACGAAATCCCGGCGCTGCCCGTGCTCGTGTTCGCGGTGCTGTTGGTCGTATTCAAGCCGTTCTAGAAACCTAAGTGGAACGTTTTTTCGCGCCTTGCCCACGCGGTCTGGAAGCTGCGCTTGGCGAAGAACTCGCTGGTCTGCAAGCCGCGGAAACGCGCGTAACGGAGGGAGGCGTTGCCTTCGCCGGTCCTCTGGAGCTTGCTTACCACGTCAATCTCCAAAGCCGGCTGGCAAGTCGTGTGCTATGGCAGGTTGGCATCGGCTCTTACCGCGATGAGCGCGACATCTACCGGTTGACACAGGACATCGACTGGCCACGTTACTTCCGCGCGGAGCGCACGCTGCGGGTCGACGTCGCCGCCACGCGCTCGCCGCTGAAGAGTCTGGAGTTCGCAACGCTTACCATAAAGGATGCCGTGTGCGACAGGCACCGCAGCGCAGCCGGCGTCCGTCCCAGCGTAAGCAAGGAACATCCCGACGTGCGGGTGCACGCCTACCTTAGCGCGACGGAGGCAACGCTCTACCTCGACACTTCCGGTGAGCCGCTGTTCAAGCGCGGCTACCGGCGCGAGCGCACGGAAGCGCCTCTGCGCGAAAACCTCGCCGCCGGACTGCTCCGCCTCGCCGGCTGGCGCCCAGGTGTTCCATTGCTCGATCCGATGTGCGGCACCGGCACCATCGCCATCGAGGGCGCGCTCATGGCTCTGGATATCGCTCCCGGTGTCAGACGGACTTTCGGCTTCCAAAAACTCTCCTGGTACGACGGACCGACATGGCAACGAATCAAACAGGCGGCACAGCGCAGAGCCAAGCCGCCGGGACCGGCGAACATCCATGCGAGCGACAACGATGCGATGGCGATCGCACGATGCGAGACGAGTGCGGCGGCGGCAGGTGTCTCCGGCGCCATCGTCGTTGACTGCGATGACGTGCTGACGCGCAAGCCTCCTGCCGCAACTGGAGGAGTGATCGTCACGAATCCGCCGTATGGTGCCCGCCTTGCGGACAGCGCTGCGCTCGCCGCTTTCTACCCGAGATTGGGTGACGCTCTCAAGCAACGCTTCGCAGGCTGGTCGGCATTCCTGTTGAGCGGCGACCCGCGCCTGCCGAAGCTCATCGGTTTGAAAGCCAGCCGCCGCACGCCGTTGTACAACGGAGCGTTGGAATGCCGGCTTTATGAATATCGTCTGATGAAGGGCCCGCTTCGTCAGCGCGTGGAAGCGATACGGGACGATGATAGAATACCGTGATTTGATCGTCTGGAGCGACAACGACATCATGATGCTTCCTGCACGACATTACGAATCGGAGCACACCAAGTTCATGCGCGAGCTGATGGCGCAGAAGCCCGATCTCACGGAAAAGCAACGCGAAGCGAGAGCGATCTGGTGGGACAAAGCGCCGACGGAGCTGGCGGAGGAACGCGTAATGGATCAGGGCCGCATCGCCCAGTCACCTTACGTCTACGACGCCGATTCCTGAAGATCAGGTAAAAACATCCGGTGTTGCTATGCTCGCCCGGCGTCGCGGCGTGGCTGAGCCTCGCCGTAGATGAAATAACTGGCGGTCTGTGCAAGTTTCGCGGACCAGCCCAGCGCGTCGAGTCTGGAGCTGAGCGCTCCCGGCGCCCAGAAAACCTTCACGATGCGAAACTCGCGCCCATCGTTCAACTTGCGCGTGACCACGCCGGCATCGCGACGCGGCAGGGCATGATCCTTGGCGGTCGAAGACGGATCGAAAGCCGAATCGATGAGATACGCCGCTCCGTCCGGCGCCAGCGCAGCGTCGACCGTCTCCCAGAATGACGCAAAAAGCTCGTCGGGCACATGCGAGAGCCAGAAGCTGAAAAAAACCACGTCGTAGCGTTGTCGCGGCCGCCATCCAAAGAGATCGGCTTCGACGTAGTCGACGTTCTTCGCAGCAACCCGCGCGCGGTTGATGGCGAGGACCTCGGGCGACGCATCGATCGCCGTGAGGTGCGTCACTTTGGGCGCGAGCCTGCGCGTGAACAAGCCGGTGCCACAGGCAAGCTCGACGGCACTTCCGTGTCGTCGGTGCGTCAGCCATTCGTCGATCGCACTCTCAACGACACTAGCCTCGGCATGCCAGCGCGCGTTGAAATCCGCGCCCCGGTCATAGCGTCCTTTGCGAAACCACCACTCGTCGTATTCGCCGGCGCGCGCGCTATAGTACTCGATCTGGTCACGCAGAATATCGTCGCCGGGCATCGGTCGATGATAAGCGATGCGGCGCGTCGTGGCTACGCAGGCGCTCCTCGGCGCGCGTTACGGCTTGGTACCTCGGCATCGTGTCCAGGGAGCGGCCTGAGTTGTTCGAGCGACTCAAATCGTCCGCGCGGCGTTTCGCGCAAAGGGACAAGATGACGGAGTCGGACGACAAAGCGCCGCTTCCACGGCTGGTCGCCGAGCCATGGTATGTCGATCGAATCGAGATCAATGACCATCGCGTGGCTGTATCGGGATGGTCGATGCCGCCTGATCCGCTGACAAAGCCAGCGCAGGGCTGGTTCCTCATCAACGGACTCCCTTTCGACCACACGAGTTATCCCTTGCCGCGCGCCGACGTGGGTGAAGTCTTCTGGCAGCGCCAAGGCGCGGCCATGTCGGGTTACGAATGCAGCATCGACAATATCGAACAGATTTATCCGGGAGGCGTGCTAGAAATCCGCCGCGTCAATCCGCGGACACCCGAAATCGAACGAGGGCGTGATGCCTGGTTCATTCCCGATCCCGCATCGCACACCCATACGCCGGATGAGGATCAGCGATTTCGGGTCATCGGCAACCGGGATTTGCGAGGCTTCTTCATCTCAGGGGCTACCGACTACCGGCGCCTCGACCACGTGCTGCAATGCCTGCGAGGAAAACGTCTCCACCAGTTCAATCGGGTGCTCGACTGGGGCGTGGGCTGTGGCCGGATCGCACGGCATTTTCCGAAAGCGTACGCGGCATCTCTCGTGGGCTGCGACATCGATCATGACAACGTCGAATGGTGCCGGTCACATCTTCCCGGAACGTACCTGCCGATCACCGCCACGGCGCCGTTGCCTTTCCCCGACTCGACCTTCGATCTTGTCTATGGCGTATCGGTATTCACGCACTTCGGCGAGGCAACGCAACTGCGCTGGCTCGATGAGCTGCGCCGGATCTCGATGCCCGGCGCGACATTGTTGATGACCATCCATGGACGGACCGCCCTTGACTTCGGCCGACTGCCTCGAGAGGAATACTGGCGCCTGTGCGAGCAGGTGAACCGCAAGGGGATTCTCGTCAGTGGGGCAAATGCTCAACTTGACGGCCACGCGGATCATGGCGGCGAATACGTGAACGTCTATCACAGCGCCGCCTACATACGGGACACCTGGAGTCGTTACTTTCAAGTCGAGCACATCCTGCCCGGATACCTCCTGCATCAGGATCTCGTCGTCTTGCGCAAACGCTGAGGCGAGCGTGTCAAGTCCGATTGGCTACGTGGACACGCCTGGCGCCGAGGCGCTCATCGGCACTCGGCTTGATGCCACGGGGTGGGCGCTCGATGCGCGTGGAATAGATCGCGTGGAAATGCGCCTCGGCACGCAAAAGCAACTCGCGCGCTATGGCCTTCCAAGACCCGATGTGGCGGCGGTCATTCCCGGCTATCCCGACGGCTCTGCCTGCGGCTTTGCTTTCGACGGCGATTTCGCGCCTTTGGCTGCGACGCGACATCAGATCGCGATCGTTGCCGTGAGCAATACGGGCGCCGAGAAAGTACTGTCGGTTAAGAGCCTCCTTCCGCATGAAGCGCTCACCCGATGGCGGCAGCTCCACGCCGCTCGAGTCCGAAGCGATGCGTCCCCTTTCTACATCCTTCCGGCGCTCTCGGGGGTGGGCCTCGGAGGCGCCGAAGGTCTCGCCGACGCCTACGCTCCCTACCATTCGCCGACGCTGCGCACCGGCATGCGAGTACCGATTCTGTATCTGCGCACCACGCTTGGCGCCGCACACGACTGGAATTTCGATCCCGAGTGGGACGTCGATCGTCGCTGGAGCGGTCGGCGTATCGCCGAGGATTCGCTGTCCGTGGTGATTGCGCATTCGATCGCGCACCGGCTCCCGGTGCTTTTCACATTGAACGGCGGCGTCTGGGCCGACGCGGCGTGCAGCGTCCCGGGATGGGACGTCAACGATCATCTCGAAGAAGATGAGATGAACTGCCAGTGGAACGAGCGTGACCAGGTGATGCCCGAGGATTATCTGGGGAAGCTCCCCGGGACGCCGCGCACTCCGGAGATTGGACGCTCCTTGACATTCAACGTCTATGCCGCGCGCAACCGTCACTACAAAAAACGCAATCTCCAGCAGGCGGCGCGCATCATCGCCGCGTTCGGGCGCGCCCATCCCGACTACTTGGTCGGCGTGAGCCTCGATCCGGATACCTACCTTAATCCTTTCTACGAATTCGGCGAGCATCGGCAGTGGTACGACTACAACCCCGGAGCCATCCGGCAGTTCCGCCACTGGCTCGCGGCGAACGGACCTTACGAAGGAAAGTCTTCCCCGGGGATACCCGACCTGTCGCGCTACCGGCGCAAAATTCCAATATCGCTTGGCGAAGCGAGCCATCTCGCCGGCAAGCGCTTTTCATCATGGGCCGAGGTCGATCCACCGCGAATTTTTTCCTTTGATGAGCAGCCCTTCTGGGAAGATGCGTGGGTACGCGAGTGGGAAGTGTTTCGCAGACATCTGGTCCAGCTGCATTACGACGAACTGTCGCAATGGGTCGCCGAGGCCGGCATTCCGGCACACAAGATTTATTCGGCGCAGGGATTTCTCGCGCGCATTCCGCCGGTACAGCCCTTCGCGGTGTATATCGACAGCCCCGTGCGCAATCACGACGGCGGAGGCATGTCGATCGAAGGTGCAATTCCAAGCGAGGGCCACCTCGGCGCCATCGTTTACGGATCGGGTGCGCTGAACCAGGTCCCAATGGAGTCGGGCTCGGAGAATCTGTTTGCCACGTTTCACCGCATGGATCCGAACTGGGCCGTGGTCGAGTTCAACACTGCGGACTTTCAGATTCCCGACATACTTCCGGACTATGCGATGGCTTATCGTGCGTTGCGTGAGATGTTCAATTACGGAGCGCGTTTCGTCTCGCCGATGGCATGGAACGGCTCCAACGGAACGGATGCGGGACAGGCTAGCTATGTCTCTTACACGGCCTGGCGCAATACCCCGCTGGAAGAAGCCATGCGCGACTTTGCGGTAAGTCATGCATTCGTCCCGCCCGGTGCGCGCTTATGGGGCTTCGGGTCGCCGCACCATGCCGACAGCGATGAGTGGATCGCGGGAGAAGGGGCGAGCCTGCGTGCGGGAAACGGCTATGTCGACCTGATTGGCACAGGCC
>VBCY01000555.1 GCA_005882995.1 Betaproteobacteria bacterium | reverse complement strand
AACTCATCCACCGGAATCGCCTCGCCACGGCGGATGCGATCGATGAGGCCGAAATCGGCGGAGGTGTAGATGCCCAAGTTGCGGCAGTTCTGGCGGTAGATGCGCTCGAAGCTCTCGGCGATGACCAGCCGGATGCCCGCGCACCATTCCGCATACGGGCTTGCCTCTCGCGACGAGCCCTTGCCGTAGCGGCGCCCGGCTACCGTGACGGCAAAGCCGCCGGCCTTCACGCTGCCAGCCGTCACCGGAAGCGCGTCGCCGCACTTGAGGCCAAGGTAAGGGTACTCACCGAGCTTCTCGTCATAGTGGTAGCAGATCCAGGCGGGCGTGATCTCGTCGGTGGACACGTCGGTGCCTAGCGGCCCCGCGCTGGTCAGCGTCACGTCCTCGCCGCGCAGCTGCCGTTCGACGACACGCGGGTCTTGGGCAAGGAAGAGCACGCGACCGTCGAAGCGCACGAGTTCGGACACCTCACGGTCGGTGTTTCTATGCGTTGCGTCGACCAAATCGCTCATGGCGCCTCGCAAGTCTACCGACCCGAGAGCTCTTTCGCATGCGCAAACGCCGCGTGCGCTGGCGCGCGCTTGGTGCGCGACCATTCGTCGAGCATGTCCCACTTGACCGCTTCGAGCCTTGCGAGCAGTGCTGCTTCGTCGGGGTCCGGTGCCGCCAGCTCGACGCGGTGACCGTTCGGATCGAAGAAGTAGATCGAATGGAACACGGCGTGGTCGGTCACGCCGAGCACGTCGACACCGTTGCTCTCGAGATGCGTCTTGAACGCGAGCAACTCGTCGCGATCCTTCACCTTGAACGCGATGTGCTGCACCCACGCCGGCGTGTTCGGATCGCGACCCATCGGCGGCTTCGTCGGCAATTCAAAGAACGCGAGCACGTTGCCGTCGCCGGCATCGAGGAAGACGTGCATGTAAGGGTCCGGCTCGTGGGTCGACGGCACGTGGTTCTCGGCAAACGCGAGCACGAAATCCATGTTCAGCATCTTGTTGTACCAAAGCACTGTTTCGCGTGCGTCGTTGCAGCGGTACGCGACGTGATGGATCTTTTCGATCTTCATCGGGGTCCTCATGCTGTCTCGATGACGCCGCGCCGGACCTGGTCGCGTTCGAGCGACTCGAACAGCGCCTTGAAGTTGCCTTCACCGAAGCCCTCGTCGCCTTTGCGCTGGATAAATTCGAAGAACACCGGCCCGAGCAGCGCTTCGGAGAAGATCTGCAGCAGGAGACGCTGCTTGCCGCCTTCAGTGGTGCCGTCAAGGAGGATGCCGCGGGCCTGGAGGTGCTCGACTTTTTCGCCGTGTCCGGGCAGGCGTTCGTCGAGCATTTCGTAATAGGTGGCCGGCGGCGTAGTCATCAGCGGTACACCGGCGGCGCGCAACTGGTCGAGGCTTTCGAGGAGATCGTCCGTGAGCAACGCGATGTGCTGGATGCCCTCGCCATTGAACTTCATCAGGAACTCTTCGATCTGGCCGGTCGTCTTCGACGCTTCCTCGTTGAGCGGAATACGAATCTTGCCGTCGGGCGCGGTCATGGCGCGTGAGGTAAGTCCCGTGTACTCGCCCTTGATGTCGAAATAGCGGATCTCGCGGAAATTGAAGATGCGTTCGTAGAACTGCGCCCAGAAGGCCATGCGTCCGCGATAGACGTTGTGCGTCAGGTGGTCGATGATCCGGAACCCATGGCCCGTCGGATGACGATCGACATCCTTGATCCATTCGAAGTCGATGTCGTAGATCGACTTTCCCTCTTCGAAGCGATCGATGAGGTAGAGCGGGGCGCCCCCGATGCCGCGGATTGCCGGCAGCCGGAGTTCCATCGGTCCCGTCGGCATCTCGACAGGTTGTGCGCCGAGCTCCAGCGCGCGCGCATACGCCTTGTGCGAATCGCGCACTCGAAACGCCATGCCACAGGCGGACGCGCCATGCTCGGCGGCGAAGTAGTACGCCAAGCTCTTCGGCTCCCGATTCACGATGAAGTTGATGTCGCCCTGGCGATAGAGTGAAACATCCTTCGAGCGGTGGTTCGCGACGCGCGTGAATCCCAGTTGCTCGAATATCGGCTCCAGCACGTCGGATGTGGGCGAGGCGAACTCCACGAATTCGAAGCCCATCAGGCCCATCGGATTGTCAAACAAGTCGGACATTGCAATGCTCCTAGTGAGAATTACGCAACTCCAGTGACGTTTGACCCTCACCCGCGCTGTCGCGCACCCCTCTCCCGGCGGGAGAGGGGTTGGGGGTGAGGGCCAGCTCATCCGTTCGCGCACCCCTCTCCCAGCGGGAGAGGGGTTGGGGGTGAGGCCAGCTCATCCGTTCGCGTACCTCTCTCCCTGCGGGAGAGGGGTTGGGGTGAGGGCCAGCTCATCCAAATTGCAACCGATGTCACGCAGTTAGGAAACGCTCAATAGCTGAACGGCCCCGGGGTGGCGCAGTCGCTACTCGGTTGCGCGTCCTGCGCTCGCCCGCGGCCATGGGTCTACGCCGCATGTCGGTTTGCGAGCGCCCCGAGGACTTCCTCGTTGTGCTCACCGGGACGCGGCAAGCGCTGCCGCACGCCGGGTCGACGACCTCCCATCAACAAAGGAAGAAGCACCACGTCCGCGGTCGCGCCGTCGTCGGTCTGCATCGGCACGAGACCGCCGCTCGACTTGAGGTGCGGATCGTCGAGAAGCTGTTCGGGGCGAACGATCGGCGCGTACGGAAGTCCTGCAGCTTCGAGGCTGGCCGACAATTCGTCAGCCTTGTAATGCAACAGAATCTCGCCCAGACGCTTCAGCAACTCGGGACGCCTGTGCACGCGCTGCTCGTTGGTCTGCAGTGTCGGGTCGGCGGCGAGATCCGG
>VBCY01000553.1 GCA_005882995.1 Betaproteobacteria bacterium | reverse complement strand
CGTAAGTGCCAATGGGATGTGCGCGATGTTCGTCACGACCGCGCCTTTAGTCGAGACGATTGGTTTTTCGGGTGTGAAAATTCCGTCCACCCCGAAGCTCTCCATGAACCAGCGTTCCTTGTCCTCGGCCTTATCGCCCGAGCCCGCCATGGCTCCGGCGTGTCCGACAGCTCTCGTCAGCTTGGACTTCCACCGACCGACGACACAGGCCACAACGGGCTTGCTGAAGTCGACGCCGCGCTCGTAGTAGCCGCCGGGCTCGGCGTAGAGCACGGCGGCATTGCTGCGAACATCGTTATTGAAGGCATGCGCGAAGTCGCGCAGCGCGTAGTGGATATAAACGTCCTTTCCGGACGAGACGAGCGTCGTGGTCCCCCATCCCTCGGTCCCGAGATACTGGGCGATAGTCGTGGTGAACCCGCCGGAGTTCGAGAAAATGGCGATCGATCCCTTGAGCAGCACCTCCTCGGGATTGTCGCCGCCAAGTGCACCGCCGATCCGCACCCGGTTCCAGGAATCCGCGACGCCGAGGCAGTTTGCACCGAATATGTCGATGCCATTCGTCTGGCCAAGCGCCCGGATCTCGCGCGCGTCATGCACCGAAATTTTTTCGGTGATCATGACGATCTTCTCAAGATTAGGATTCACACGGACAAGCTCCGCAACGCCATCGCGAACACCTGACGGCGGCAGGTAAACCACGCCGGTATTGAATGACAGACCATCGTCCAAACCTTCGCGGACATTATTGTAGACGGGGATGTCGCCGGCCGGCGTCGACAGGATCTGGCCGCGCCGGCCTGGCGAAGTCCCAAACACCACGTTGCCGCCGGAAAAGGCATGACTGACGGGCGTGACCTGACGGGACTCACCGCCCAGAATATTGAGAACGCAAACGCGATCGGTGCGCGTCGCCACCTCGCTCAGCGAGTTTACGCCGACATAGTAAGGAAAACCTTCGATACCCTTCTTGAACATGCGCGTCTCCGACCAATGGCTCCGGGCTTAGGCCCGCTGCAAGCCCAGCTTCGCGGCGATCTCCTTTCGTCCACCTGCCCGCATCCACTCATCGACTTTCTTCGTGTAGTTGACGACTTCCGAAATCGCGCTGTCGAAACCGAAGAACCTATACGGCAGGTTCAACGAGTCGCAGGTTTCCGCGAGAGCGCCCATTCCGCGGACGAGGTTTGGACCGCCGCGACCGACCACGACGTAGAGTGGGGTCGCTCCGTGGCTGCTGAAATGCTCGCGCAGCGCGTCTCCCATCGCCCGGAAGGTCTCGTAGATGTCGGTGTTATTCGATTTGCCGCCGATGATGAACAAGACGTTGGCCTGCTTGAGCCAGTGCTTGTAGCAGATGCGCGCCACCGCCTTCATCTTCTCGTAAGGCGGGTTGCCGCCAAAGTCGGACGAGATGATCGCTGTCTCGCCCAGGACTTCCGTCACCAAGGAATTCGCCCCGCCACCGAAGGTCGGGGCCAGGATGGTGCCGTGCGGATTGATGACAAAAACGTCGGACTGGCCCTGGTGCGTCCGCAGCTGGTTGACCTCGTGCTCGAAGTCCGACGTATCGGCCGTGAATAGATGGTCGGGAAGATCAAGGCGCTGCCAGCGCGGGTCATCGCGATCGAAGCCGCACTTGAAGTCGCAAGCGACCGGCGTCAACCGCCCTTCGCGACCTGGACGCATGCGGATCGGATTGAGCTCCAGCGTGGTCATGCCGTAGTGGTGCACAAGCTCCCAAAGCTTCGGCAGATGCTGGACCAGGGTGGATATGATCTCCTTCGGGGCGCCGATATCGGTCAGCGCGTTTGCGACGACGAACGCTTTGAGGCCAGTCAGCGCTTCGAACGGCACCTGCGCGACATGCTTTTTGTCGAGCTCCTCGATATCGACGCCACCCATATGGGTGAGAGTCATGGTGGGAGCGCGGAACTCGGTCGAGTCGGTGATTGCGAAATAGACTTCGCGCTCGGCCGGCACTCCGCTCTCGAAAGTCACCCCGTTGGCCTTGGCCACAACATCTCCATGGCGATGCTCCGCGAAATAAAGGCGCTCCTTCTCCGCCAGTGCCGTCTTCAAATCGCTCGCCTTGCCGATCAGGCCGGACTTGCCCTTCTTGCCGACTCCGCCTTTGAAGAGCGGTTTGATGAAGATCAGCTTGTGCCGGTCGATGAGAGCCTGGATCTGGTCTTCCGTGGCATCCGGACCCAAGACTTCGGATGTTGGGAAGTCCACATGCGCGAGCAGGCGGGACCCATGGAGCATGCCAGTGACGTTCATTCAGGCCTCCCGGAATCGGGC
>VBCY01000012.1 GCA_005882995.1 Betaproteobacteria bacterium | reverse complement strand
ACGCATGCAGCGCTGCTGATGCAGCAACAGATCGCGCTCGCCAACAAGGGCATCTACGAGGCGGCACAGGCGAGGCCGGAGTGCGCCGGAATGGGTACCACGCTGGTCACGACGGTGTTCGTCGCGAACAGGGTGAGCATCGGCCACATCGGCGATTCGCGCTGCTATCGTCTTCGCGCGGGCAAGTTCGAACAGCTCACGCATGACCACTCGCTGCTGCAGGAGCAAATCGACAGCGGCGTGCTCACGACCGAGCAGGCCAAGTATTCGCTCAACAAGAACCTCGTCACGCGTGCGCTGGGAATCGAGGCCGTCGTTCCGGCCGACATTTCGGAGTACCGGGTGGAGGCCGAAGACATTTACCTTTTGTGTTCGGACGGCCTCACGGACATGGTCGATGCCGAGGCGCTCCAGGAGATCATCGCTACGCGGCGAAGCGACCTTGCTGAAGCTGCCGCAGAGTTGATCGACGTTGCCAACCAGAATGGCGGCCGCGACAACATTTCAGTCGTCCTCGTCCGCGTGCCTGAACAGTTTCTTCCCTCCGCGAGCTGGCTCGCGCGCTGGATGGCGAAAAAGCCGGCGGCGTAGCAAGTATCCGTAGCCCGGGTAGAGCCCGCAGGGCGAAGCCCGGGACTTGAGCGACAGGATCAGGCCGCGACTTGCTCGTAGGAGAACTGCAGAATATCTGCGCGTTCGGACGCATGCTCGACTGTGATCGCGCAGATATTGCCTTTAGAGTCGACGTCCAGCATCGTGTTTTCGTCGAGATCGCGTGTCTCAGCAACCGGAGCGTCGCGAAATCCAATGAACAATGTGTCGGTGCTCGAGAAATACCGGATTCTCATGGCTCGTAGCTTGATTACGCAGAGGTATCGATTTTCCATCTCGGCGACTTATCGCCTCTCCCTCCGGGAGAGGCCGCTGCGCGGAGCGCAGCGGGTGAGGGATATCGTGGAACCTTGAATAATTCGACAAGAGTCCTGTCGAGCGTCGCATTGACCCGGTCAAGTTCCGACGCCATCGTGTCAAGGTGCCGCCTGAAAGCAGCTTGCGCTGGCTAGCGCGCGTAACGCACGCGGTAACCCGGGGCCCTGCGGGGCCAAGCGCTAGCCTCTCAAGACAGGGCTTCTAATACGGCGCGCGGTTTCTTATCAATGACCTGCAGCAGTACGAGCGCCGCGCCGTGCGGTCGGCGATCGCCGCGCTCCCAGTGGCGCAGGGTCCCGAGGCTGATTCCGAACCGCGCAGCAAATTCCTCCTGCGTCAGCCCGACCTTCTTGCGCAGCGCCTGAATGTCGAGCGGCGCCGCGGTATGTACGCGCACACCGCGTGCCTTGCCCTTCTGGTGCGCGACAGCCTGCCTCAGCCCGCGCTTGATGCTCTCGAAAGTCTTGTTCATTTCCGTTTCTCCGATGCAGTCGTGACCAGTACGTCGACCAGCCCCGCCAATTCGTTGCGCTCACCTTGTGTCAAGTCAACCCGTTCGCCCTTGGCGAACACGGTCAGAAGGTAGAGCGGCAGCTTCTCGCTGTGGTAGTAGTAAATCACCCGAACGCCGCCGCTCTTACCGCGCCCGCCCCGCGCCCAGCGCAGCTTTCGAACGCCGCCCGTACCGGGAATAACATCGCCCGCCTTGGGAAACGCCGCCAGGTAAGCCAATGTCGTGACGCTCGTCTTCCGACAGCAGCTTTGCCGCGCGGCGTAGGTACTCCGGCAGCTCGGCAACTGTGATCAGCACTGCCAATTGTAATCCAATGGATTAGTTTGCGCTACCCTCAACGGATCGCGGTGACGTTGGTTGCCTCGGTCGCTCCTGGGTAGCACCAATGGAACCATGGTCAACGGCAGGCCCATTGCCAAGCACCGTGACAGAGATCACGTCGATATCGACCATCACCTTTTGTCTACTGCCTCGACGACAATGCTGTTCTGGCGGCTGACATGGTGCGAGCCGCCGCGCGCGCTGCCGCAGGTGATCTGGGAGGCCAGGTCGACTCGGCGCGGCCGGTGGTGCGGACTGTGCGCCAGGCAGATGGCGGAGCCATGCGTCGTGCGCGCTCGCTCGTGATAGACTGATTTGGCCATGGCAAGTGTCCTTGCACTTCCGCGCCACAAATTGTCCGTAGAGCAGTTCCACGAGATGGGACGCGCCGGCATTTTGGACGCCAATAGCCGTGTCGAGCTGATAGAAGGAGAGCTGATCGACATGGCGCCCATTGGTAGTCTCCATGCGAGCGTGGTGGCGGTGCTCTCCATGTTGTTCGTTCGACAGGTTGGTGACGCGGCGCTGGTGTGGACTCAAAATCCGATCAGTGTTCCGCCCGACAGCGAACCGCAGCCTGACATTTCGCTTTTGCGTCCAAGCCGGGACGGTTATCGAAGCTCATTGCCTACCGCCGACGACGTTTTACTGCTGGTGGAAGTCGCTGACACAACGTTGCAGTACGACCGCATGGTCAAGCTGGCACTCTACGCAGGACACGGCATCCGGGAAGTTTGGATCGTGAACCTGCCGGACCGGGTGCTGGAGATGTACCGCGAGCCTGAGAATGGAGCCTATCGCATGAAGCTTGAACGGGTAGCGACCGATATCGCGTCTCCGTTGGCGATTTCCGCAGTCCGCGTCGATTTGAGCGAGATGCTCAGCGGCTGACTGCGTAGCAGAGTCTGTATCTTCGCGTCTCCTTTCGAGACACCGCCGGGCAAATACGCAAGCGCGGCGAGTAGCAACATGCCGATCAACGCTCTTTGGAAACCGCGGGGAGGCGGTCCATGAGCAAACTGGTCCTGTTTCTCACCGACGGCAGCACGCTCGATGTTCCGCTCACCCACGAGCGCGTCACCATTGGGCGTCGGCCGGACAACGACGTTTTCCTGCCCAACCTCGCCGTCAGCGGCGAGCATGCCGCCGTGGTGACGATCCTCGCCGACTCCTTTCTCGAAGATCTGGGCAGCACCAATGGAACGCTGGTCAACGGCAGGCCGG
>VBCY01000552.1 GCA_005882995.1 Betaproteobacteria bacterium | reverse complement strand
GTTTGGGTTGCAAATGAGTCAGAATACCCGAGGGCTGTGAACGAGCTAGTGCAGCGCGGCGCTAAAGTTCTTATTCCTGCCGGTACAAGCGCGTCCGTCGCAACTAAGCTGCAAACCTCCAAGGTTCCAATCGTATTCACTACGGTCGGTGATCCCGTTGGGGTTGGACTTGTCGAGAACCTTGCGCATCCCGGGGGCAATGTCACCGGATTCAGCGATGTTCTGCTGGACCTAAGCGGAAAATTTGTTGAATTCGCGAAGGCGCTCGGTGAACCGGGAGCCCCAGTGAATTACCTTTGGTATGCGGGATGGGCGAATGGACAAAAAAGATTTCAGGCCACGCAGACCGCAGCCCAGTTGGCCGGCGTGCAATTGCGATCGCGAGGGATTGGCGATATCGCCGAAGCCATCGAGGCGATGGTTGCGATGAAGAAGGATGGTGCGACATCGCTGGTCGTCCAGCCCAGCCCGTTCACATACTTGCATCGAAAGCGTCTCGTCGATTCCGCAACGGATCGCGGCCTCGGGACGATATTCGCTTGGCCGATAGTTGCGCGAGAGGGCGCAGTGATCGCGTATGGTCCGGATTACGCCGACTTGTATCGCCGGGCAGCATCTTATGTTGACAAGATCCTCAAGGGTACTAGAGCGGGAGATCTGCCGGTTGAGCAACCGACGCGATTCGAGCTTGTCGTCAATCTCAAGACCGCCAGGATCCTCAAACTGTTGGTTCCCCAGTCAGTAATCTTGCGAGCGGACGATGTGATTGTGTGATTGGCGCAGGCTGGTGGCTCCTTGGCTCGCTTCAGCGCGTTGGGGATCGCCGCCTCGGGATGAGCGGGGCCGTATCGCGTTGGCCTTGACGCCCAACCTCTCGCTCAACCCGGACGCTCCTCGGCGGCGCTTCGCGCCGTCCGCTCGCAGCCGGTTAGCTCCGTTCGTTTGGCCACAGTCCCCGGAATCAGCTTAACATATTATGAATGGCATATGCATAATATGTCATGTGGCGCATCGAGGAGCACCGTCGCGTTGACAAACAATGCGCGTCGACCCCTCAGGAGATCTTGAAACACTACGAGAAGTGGAAGGACATTGCCAGCCTCTCCGGTCCGCCTGGCCTCCGGCAGATCACTGGGTTCCACGACGAGGCGCTATCTGGTGAATGGAAGGGATACCGCTCCTCGCGGCATGGGTTGCAGTACCGCGTTATCTACCGGGTGCTTGCCGCGGATACGTGTTTTCAAGTCATCTCGATCACCGCCCACGATTATCGGAGAAGGTGAATGAAGCAGTTCCATCCCGCGAAGAAGCGCATCGAGGTCTCCCCTGGAGAATCGGTGCGCATCATCCGTGAGTTGCAGGGCTTCAGCCAAAACCAACTGGCCCAGCTCAGCGGCATCCCGCAGGCGACGCTCTCTGCGATCGAGAACGGTCGCGTACGTCTGGGTGTTGAGCGCGCTAAGGTGTTAGCGCGCGCGCTTCGTTGCCATCCGGCCGTCTTAGTATTTCCCCCGTGGTAGCATGCGGTTGACACAGCGGCCTAACCTCTCGCTCAATCCGGACGCTCCTCGGCGGCGCTTCGCGCCGTCCGTCGTCGCGCCGGTTAGCTTGGTTTGTTAGGGCTCTCGCAAAGTCAGCGCATGGGAATTGGCGAACTCTTACGGTGGCAATGGGAAGGCTATCCCAAGTATCATCAGTCGCGGGCCAACTTGTTGATCCACATTGTCGCCGTTCCGCTGTTCTTGCTTGGAACAGTCGCTCTTGTGGTGGCAGTCGTTCGGCTTTCGCTCGTGCTGCTGGCCGTAGCCATCGGGTGTATCGTTGTAGCCGTCGCGCTACAAGGTCGTGGTCATAGACTAGTGGACTGTAACACTTAATTCGATAGTATCATCATGCCCATGGAGGGCGTGATGAATCTGACTAAGAGTGAGCGTTTGGAATTGCAACGGCAAGCGAGCGCAAGAAATGGTCGGGCCGATTCGGCCCGGCACGCTCGACTGATCTTGCTGCTGGCCGAAGGACTGACCTTCGGCGGCGCTTCGCGCCGTCCGTCGTGGCGCCGGTTAGCTTGGTTCGTTAGGCGCCACCAAAACCCGCACCAGCGAGGCTGCACGTGAACATCGATGAGTTCATGCAAGGCTACAAGGCCGCATGGGAGCAGCGCGACGAATCAATGTTCGCCGCGCTCTTCCTGCCAGACGGTCAGTACCACAACACTCCGTTCCAAGTTCAGCGCGGGAGCGCGCAACTGGCGGAATACTGGAAACGGGTCAAGCTCCAAGAGGACGTTCATGTCGCGTTCGAGGTCCTGGCCAGCACAGGTAGCTCGGGCATTGCGCACTGGCACGTTACGTACCAGGTGGCGTCCGAGGAACTCTTCGAGATCTGGGTCAAGTCCACAGGCACAAGCTTGCCCGTTCGCAAGCCGGGCGACCCTCTGCCTCGGATGGTCCTCGACGGAGTACTCCAGGCCACCTTCTCGGGCGGCCTTTGCTCGGAGGCACACATCTGGTGGCACAGCATGCCCCAACCAGCTTGAGCCACCGCAAGGTGGCGCCTAACCTCTCGCTCAACCGGACCGCTCGCCGGCGGCGCTTATGCGCCGTCCGCTCGCGCCGGTTAGCTTGGTTCGTTAGGCCCCATGAAGCCGTCGCACGCCCAACACAATGACTTCCTGGCGCATCGGCCTCTGCCCGGGGTCCTGTTCGAACACAACGATTTCGTGAGCGTCATCGACGGACCGCATGCTGGCGATTCGGGTTCGGTTGTCAGCGTAGAGGAACTCGGAGATGATCCGACGTATATGGTTGAGCTCGTATCAAACAAGGATGCTTATATCTCCCAGTCGAGTCTTCGTCTGCGTGTGGCCTAACCGCTCGCTCAACCCGGACGCTCCTCGGCGGGCCTGCGGCCCGGCCGTTGTCGCGCCGGTTAGCTTGGTTCGTTAGGCGTCGTAACACGCGTTCAGAGAGCGCCCATGCTCATCTCGGGAAGCTGCCACTGCGGAAACATTACGTTCGAGTTGCTGTGGCAACCCGAGCCGGCTGAGATTCCAGCGCGCGCTTGCACCTGCTCCTTCTGCACCAAACACGGAGGTGTCTGGACATCTTGCCCTACCGGCAGGCTTACTGTGGCAGTTGCTGATTCAGCCAAGGTATCGCGCTATGTCTTCGGCACGAAGACGGCCCAGTTCCACATCTGCGCGAAATGCGGTGTCGTCCCCGTTGTC
>VBCY01000551.1 GCA_005882995.1 Betaproteobacteria bacterium | reverse complement strand
TCCAGAGCGTTACGTGGCGCTTAGGTAGCACCTATGCGCTTGCATGCGAGAAGCTTAAGCGTGAGCGTCGGTGTCGCAGCTCCAACCGAAATAAGAAACGTCTGGCAGTCGTCTAGCAGTTGCTCCGCCGCCTTTTCCATTCGGCGGTTGCGGGCGAAAAAGAAAAAGAACCCCCGGTCGGAACGGGGGGCAGAAGGTCATCACCATGAACCCCCTTACAAGCATTGCCGCGCCAAAGAGCAGCCGCCTTTCACAGCTGACGACGCCGCAGCGAGTTTGCGTTCTCTTAACGAGAATGCCTTCCTCGGATTCTCGCCTCAACTTGCGCTCTCGCTTGCACGATTGCACGGCGCCGGCCGCACTGACGTGGGCGGGACACACTTGATCGATCCTGCCTTGGCGAACGAAGGCGCGACACGTAGCGTCACGATCGCCGGCGCGATATATGCCAACTTCCTGACGAACTCGCGGCGTGATCCCGTATCGATCGGTAAGTTATTCGGCACGATGCCCACCCGTTTGCTGGTCCGCATCCGACCCCCTGGCGCTGCTCCCGTCGAACTCTGGCGAACGTTTTCCGAACATCGGTATCGATCGATGAAATCGATCCTCGATCATTCCTTTCGTTACACGAGAAGCGTGGTGGTGTTCCTGAGTCTTGGTTGTGTCATACGAACGTTTTTCTCTCTAGTTGCAGCAAGACACGTTCCTGGTTCGAAGAAGTCACGCTGGTTCAGCAGCTTGCAAAGACGACTATTTTCTTGAAAGCGCGTGACCGTAAGGTCGTTCGACATACGCATCGAGGGCATCGCTACCACGCCTTGTACGGCACACGCTGGTGACGACCCGCTGCGGCGCACTCGACACCTCTGGAATCAGCACCTCGCGCTAATAAGCTGCTGCGCACCACCTTTCTCTGTCTTGTAGCAGGCAATCGTCAGACCATGGATCGTCGAAGGTCCGAGTTCGGACCCGAAGCGGCTGTTCGTTGTTGCCGAAGGCTGCCCTTCGATGACCACCAATTTCAAATGGAAACTCCTGGGCGCGAAACTCTGGGCGCACGTCAGGCATCGAAAGATTTGTGAGAACCAGAGAAGAGAAAGGAGTGTCATGAGGCAGACGTTATGCGGGCCTGTTGCTTCTGTCGCTTTCGTTCGCCACATCCGAGGTCGCGCAAATGAACGACCGTAAATCGGTTCACGCGGTGCGGCATTCTCAGACGAAGCCGCAGCCGCGCGCGCGTGCTAAAGCAAAGATCACCGTTCAGAGTTCTGAAGCCCGGCCCTACGACCAAACCGCGGGCCCGGCATTAATGGAGATCCGCTTAAGCGAAACGTTCACCGGAGATATCCATGGCGAATCACCGGTTCGCGCTTTACAGGTCCTACGCGAGGATCACTCGGCCAGCTTAGTCAGCGTGCAACGATTCCGCGGAAAACTGGGCGGACGCCAAGGTACCTTCGTGCTTCAAGGTTCCGAAATCGTCGCGAACGGCAAGATCAAGGCGACATGGTTCGTTGTTCCTGGATCGGGGACAGACGATCTTTCCGGACTGCGTGGCGAGGGCGGCTTTGAAGGCGACTTCGGAAAAGGGTCCGACGCAATGCTGGATTATTGGTTCGAATGACGTAGCTACGATCATAGAGCCGCGCCAAATAGATGCTTTTCCCGCTCGTCGCGCCCATGTGAATCGCGCGCACCGCAATTCAGAGAAAGTCAGGTTCAGTCTGGTTGCTCTTTGTGGTAAGGGCGAAATCTGTGCCCCTATCCCGCCCAGTCAAAATGCGCCCGTAATAAGCCTGCCGGATCGCTCCAGTCAGTGGAGCATTTCAAATAGCGTCGGCCGCTCTCGTTTACATCGATGACGATGGCTACGCTGTGGCTGGCGAGCTGCGCATAAAATCGGGGATCACTTCGGTCAATCGCTTGCATCGCCTCGGATTGAGTGAGCTTCCACGTCACCCCGTCGCGCACTCCACCGATACATTGAATATGCGCGCAGGGATCTTCATGTGCGACTTGGTTTACGCACCGGACTTCGAGCAACAGAGGCAGGTCATGCGGTGCGTCAATTCGCTTCGCCATAATGCCGTTCCCCCCCGGGACCGATCCGCCCACTTTGCGGCTCGCCTAGTGCGAGTTGACCAGCTAGTGTAGTGATTTCGCCTTCGGTTCGCGAGAATCGCGCAGCAAGCGCGCTGTATTAAACAAATCGGGTGCTCATGCCGTTTCGCGTGACCGGCCAATCGCGACCTGTCCCGGCGAGCGAGATCATCGTGTTGGCAGTCGAGCCCGTACTAGACGGTCTCAGCGCATAGCAGCATTCTCGAGGACCGAGACTAAGCAGGGCGCTGCGAGCACTCAGCAGAGAACCACGGTATCAGATCGTCGCCCGCCGCGTCGCTGCGCAAAGGACTCGCGCGCAACGGTTACGCGTTACGCCAGCGCGAGTCTGTGGCGGACATGTCTGAGCACCACCTCGAAGCGCTAGACCTCAGCGACGTGCACTGTCACTGGATCGGGAAGCACATGAAACTGAGCGCTGTAAATTCAGAGATGATCTTCTTTCCGCCGACGGGCGTTTGTACTCAGCGAGCAGTTGCTCTGCGTGGCTTGCGCGTCTGACGCCGACTAATCACGAAGCCGAGTCGGTCGAAGATGATGCTCGGTTGGGCGAGCTTTCGCGTTCGATTTCAGAAGAGTGCTCGGCCTTGCCTACATCATAAGACATTCGAAGCTTCACCAGTTCCTGTTTTATGTTCGAGGGGAACCCCTGTCGCCCTCCACGGCTATCGGTCAGGAGGCTGCGCATGTAGCTGTAAAAGGCTCTCGGGTCTTTCCAATTCGCAGCGAGCACGTTTGCGATGCGAGGAAAGTTCTGCATCAACGCCAGAGGTGCGACTTCTGGGGCCAATTCTTTGGCCCAGAGCAATGTAGAGGGCAGAAGGCGATTGCATGGTACAGCCATTCGTTTACGGCTCCAATCGGTCTCCGAAATCGTTAATTCGATTGATTCTGCATCGAGGAACTCAACGGAGATCCCTTTAAGTGCTTCACTGTCAACGCGATACACTGGCATACCTTTCCCTTCGCCGCGTGCATGCCGGTAGTCACTGTGGCGACAGCACGGTGTATGCCATACCGAGTGAGGTAACTGCAGTAACAACCGCTTATCGATACAGGGCGCGCCTTGCAGAACGGCACTGTAAACTAATCCGCCGCACGTTGTAAGCTACCCGCAAGAACTTACCGCATGACGTAGCGCGTTGCCTGCGCGATTCTGGCCGTCGCAATCCAGGTCACGGTTTGCTACCAAATAGCCGTTACATCGCCGATGTAGATAACACGCTGCCGGTGAACATGCTCAACCGCGACAGCGCAGTTAGAATCGGCGCCAGCCACGATGTGAGTCTCTTCCCTTTTTCTCATTCGTGGTTAGGGCCCGCCGGCGGTCACGACGTCGGCGGCGCCCGACTCCCCGAAACGCATTTTTGCGTTGTGGCGGCAAAACCGTGGCGCTATGCCTATCGACGCTGAACCTTGTGCTCGATCCGTCCGACCCACGGTTGTATGCGCGCTACATCGAACTGTGTCGGCAAGCGCGTCTCGATCCGCCGCCGCTCGAGTGGGTTCGCGAACAAGTGAGCAAGTGGAATGCGATGCTGGGCGATAAGTC
>VBCY01000549.1 GCA_005882995.1 Betaproteobacteria bacterium | reverse complement strand
AGAAGCCGGACATCATCTATTCGCGAATTGCCGATCGACTCTGCGAGCTGGGTCGTTTCGGTCAGAAGACGGGGATCGGCTGGTACCGCTATCAGCCGGGACGGCGGGACGCGCTTCCCGATCCGGCCGTCGACGCGCTCATCGCCGACTATCGCAATGAAAAGGGGCTCGTGCCGCGCCGGATCGGTGACGACGAAATCATCGAGCGGTGCATCTTCGCACTGGTCAACGAGGGTGCCCAACTATTGGACGAGGGCATCGCGCTTCGAGCCTCGGACATCGACGTCGTGTATCTCGCCGGCTATGGGTTTCCGCGCTACCGCGGCGGGCCGATGTTCCACGCCGACACCGTGGGCCTCTACAACGTGGTCCGCGCGATGCACAGATTCGAAAACAGCGGGCACGGCGATCCCGGGTTTTGGCGGCCGGCGCCGCTGCTGGCAAAGCTCTCCGCCGAGAACAAAAGCTTCAACGGCTGATTTGGCCGGCGAGAGGCCGGGATCCAGCTTCGACGCTGCTAGACGCGATTGACAGGATACTTGGGCGCCGGCCTCTCGCCGGGGCGACGTACACGTGGAGGAATAATGCCTGAAGCCGTAATCGTTTCCACCGCCCGCACCGGCCTGGCGAAGAGCTGGCGCGGCGCGTTCAATATGACGCACGGTGCGGCAATCGGCGGCCACGTCGTCCGGCACGCGATATCGCGCGCCGGTATCGAGCCGGGCGAGATCGGTGACGTGATGATCGGCTGTGCGTTTCCTGAAGGAGCCACCGGACAGAACATCGCGCGCCAGATCGCATTGCGTGCGGGATGCCCAGTGAGCGTCCCCGGCGCGACCATCAATCGTTTCTGCTCGTCGGGATTGCAGACCATCGCACTTGCGGCGCAGAGGATCATCGCCGGAGAGGGCGATATCTATGTTGCTGGCGGAGTCGAATCCATCTCCTGCGTGCAAAACGAGTCCAACAAGCACATGTTGCGCGAGCCGTGGCTCGTGGAACACAAGCCGGAGATCTACTGGTCGATGCTGCAGACGGCGGAGACCGTCGCCAGACGTTACGGCATTTCGCGTGAACGGCAGGATGAGTACGGCGCTCGCAGCCAGCAGCGTGCAGCTGCCGCTCTATCAGCGGGAAAGTTCAACGATGAGATCGTGCCGATGACGGTCACGATGGGCGTAGCCGACAAGGAGATGGGCCGGATCTCAACCCGAGAAGTGACGATCGCCGCCGACGAAGGCATCCGTCCCGACACGACCTACGAAGGCGTTTCCACGATCAAGCCTGCGCTCCCCGGAGGGGTGATCGCCGCAGGCAATGCGAGCCAGTTCTCCGATGGTGCGGCGGCCTGCGTGGTGATGAGCGATCGCACCGCCGCGGCAAAGGGACTCAAACCGTTGGGCGTGTTTCGAGGCTTTGCTGTCGCCGGCTGCGAGCCCGACGAGATGGGCATCGGTCCTGCGTTGGCGGTGCCAAAACTTCTGCAACGGACTGCCAGGCGCACCGACGATATCGACCTGTGGGAACTGAACGAAGCGTTTGCCGTGCAAGTGCTCTACTGTCGCGACAAACTGGGCATCCCCGACGATCGTCTCAACGTGGACGGCGGTGCGATTGCGGTTGGCCATCCCTATGGGGTGTCGGGTACACGTCTTACCGCCCATGCCTTGATCGAAGGCAGGCGCCGCGCTGCCAAGCTTGTGGTCGTCACCATGTGCATTGGCGGCGGCATGGGCGCGGCAGGATTGTTCGAGGTCCTCTGAGGCACGCGACTGCGGACCGGGCTCTGCGCTTGCTGCTGTTCGCGGCGACGTTGAGCACCGTGTTCGGATCGTGTCCTTCGTTGTGCGCAACCGCCGATTATGCGCGCGAGGAACGCTGGTCGCAGGAGATCGTGCCGACCATCGTGGTCGGGGACGCCGTCTATCTCGAAACGCCGCTGCGACCGCGCGTGCTTGCGATTTACACGGCAGCCGCGCAACCCAAGGGAGGCGTCATCGTTGTCCATGGCGCCGGTGTGCATCCGGACTGGGGCTTGAACGGCTCATTGCGCACAGGCCTCGCGGACGCCGGTTTCGCGACGCTCTCTGTGCAGATGCCGGTCCTCGCTGCCGACGCGCCGCGCGAAGACTACTCGGCCTTGTTTTCCGAAGCGGGCGAACGTCTGCGCGCGGCGATCGCCTTCCTGAGATCATACGGCATACGCTCGCTCGGGATCGTAGCGCACAGCATGGGCGCGTCGATGGTGGATGCGTACTTGGCACGCGGCGATGCCGAGCGCATCGATGCGTGGGTGATCATCGGGATGCCCGCGCGCT
>VBCY01000112.1 GCA_005882995.1 Betaproteobacteria bacterium | reverse complement strand
ATGAGTCGGGCGAAGCGAGCGTTCTTGTGGCCGCGGGCAACGATCTCGAACGATTGGAGGAGCGGCACGCCCGCCTTGAGCATGGTCGCGAGTTGCCGCGTGAAAAACGTAATGTCGCGCTCGGTGACTCTGCTGCCACCGCGGAAAGTCTGGCGCCGCACCTTGCTGATGCGAATGCCCTGGCGCCGCAGATTGGTCGTGACGACAGTCTCCGAAGCTCCCTTCATTTCGCCCCGAACGGGGCGATTATTGCGGTCGTGCCCCTCCCACAGGAAGGTGTACTCCTTGACATCCCGTTGCGGGACGCGGCGTGTCGCCGTTGCGCTGGTAGCCATGATGATCCTAGTCGCTGTTATTCGTTGGTGACGGCCTCGATCTCTTCGAGTGACGTCACTCCCTGTCTCACTTTGATGAGACCCGATTGACGAAGATTGCGCACGCCCTCTGTGGCGGCTTGGTCTGCGATGTCGAGCGCAGTACCGTTACGCATGATGATCTGCCGCATTTCGTCGGAAATGGGCATCACTTCGTACACGCCGACCCGGCCCTTATAACCGGTGCCCATGCAATTGTCGCATCCAATTGGCCCATAGGCCTGCCAGGAACCATCGAGATTTTCTTCGGTGAAACCGGCTTGGAGCAGCGCTTCCGGAGGAATATCTTCCGGCCGCTTGCACGAGCAGAGCTTGCGCGCCAGGCGCTGCGCAGTGATCAGAATCACGCTGGAGGCGATATTGAACGCGGGGACGCCCATGTTGGCGAGTCGCATCAATGTTGCCGGCGCATCGTTGGTATGAACCGTGGACAGAACCAGGTGACCAGTCTGCGCCGCCTTGATCGCGATGTCTGCTGTCTCGAGGTCGCGAATTTCACCGACCATGATGATGTCGGGATCCTGCCGCAAAAATGCTCGCAGCGCGTTGGCGAAAGTCAGTCCCGCTTTTTCGTTGACGTTCACCTGGTTGATGCCGGCGATTTGGATTTCCGCCGGATCCTCCGCGGTCGATATATTGATGCCCGGCTGGTTCAAGATGTTGAGGCAGGTGTAGAGCGATATCGTCTTGCCGCTGCCGGTGGGGCCGGTCACCAGGATCATCCCGTAGGGACGATTGATCGCATGGAGCAGTAGCTGCTGTTGGTCGGGCTCGTATCCGAGCGCTTCGATCCCCAGCCTCACGCCTGCAGAATCCAATATGCGCATCACGATCTTCTCGCCGTAGAGCGTGGGCAGCGTGCTCACCCGGAAGTCGATCGAGCGGTTCTTCGAAAGGACGAGCTTCATGCGGCCGTCCTGCGGCACGCGCTTCTCCGCGATATCGAGCCTGGAAATCACCTTGATGCGCGACGCCACCTTGTCCTTGATGACCAGCGGCGGCTGCGCCACTTCCTTCAGCAAGCCGTCGAGCCGGTAGCGGATGCGGAAGAACTTCTCGTAGGGCTCGAAATGGATGTCGGAGACGCCCGCGGCGATGGCGTCGAGCAGGACCTTCTGGAGGTACCTCACCACGGGCGCGTCTTCGACGTCCGGGTTCTCTTCTTCGCTGGGTGAGCTACCCGTCTGGAGCTCGACCTCGAGGTCGTCGGCGCTGACCAGATCCTTGAGGCTCTGGTCCATGCTCTCGATGATTTTGGCGATCGCCTGACCCAGCTTGTCGTCCTCAACCACGACCGGATCGACGATTAGATTGGTCTTGAAGCGCACTTCGTCGAGCGCCTGAAGATTCGCCGGATCGGAAACGGCGACGAACAATCGGTTTCCGCGCTTGTGCAGCGGCAGCACGCGACGCATTGCCGCCATCTTGGGATCGATGAATTCCTTGTTGATCTGCTCCAGGTCGAAGCCGTTCAAGTCGAGCAGAGGCGCCCCGAACGCCCGCGACGCGAAAATCGCGAGCTGCACCGAGGTCATCTTCTTGGTGAGCAGGATCTGTTCGACGAAGCCGATGTTGGCCGTCTGGGCCTGACCATGGAGCGCGTCGGCGTCATGCTCCGACAGCAGCCCGTGCTGAACCATCGCGCGCGCGAGGCCGCTGATGGTCCTTGCTGCTGCGGTCGCCGCCATGGTTGAAAGTGACTCCGCCGCTTATTCCGGAGGCATAAAAGTTAACTTAATGATGATGCCTGCTCGCCACTGGTTTGTAAAGCCGGCGCGGGGTTTCGGCCGACTGGAGGCAACAATCTGACCACTTTAACGGCCCTATCCTGAACCTGCAGCACTTCCATGCTTTGCCCCGCCAGTCTGAAGCTCGCGCCGGCCTCTGGAATATCGCCGAGGTGTTCGAGGATGAGGCCGTTGAGCGTTTTCGGACCTTCGAGCGGAAAAGCGGTACCCAGCTTGCGATTGAGGATGCGAAGCGGCGCCATGCCGTCGGCGGTCACACCGCCATCCGGTTCGCGCTGGAATACATCGGCTCCGCCGGGCGCCTGTGTGGTGAATTCGCCGACGATTTCCTCGAGAATGTCTTCGAGCGACACCAAGCCCTGAAGCTCACCGTATTCGTCCACTACCAAGCCGAGACGCTGGCGGTCCGCCTGAAATTGCTGCAGCTGTGCAAGCAGCGGGGTGCCTGCTGGAATGAAATACGCTGGGCGCAGAATCGTTCGCAGGTGATCTGCATCGATTTCGCCCGTTTGCTGCAGGTGCAATAGCTGCTTCAACTGGATGACGCCGACAATGTTGTCGAGCGTTCCTTCATATGCCGGCAGCGCCATGTGATAGCTCGTCGCCAGCTGTTGCGCGAGCAGCGCAGGCTTTGAGGCAAGATCGACGGCTTCGATATGACTGCGCGGCGTCATGACGTCATCCACCGTGATCGAGTCGAGATCGAAGAGATTGGCCAGCATCGAACGATGCTTGCCTCGGAAATAGTGTGCTTCCAGAACCAGGCTGCGAATCTCCTCCTGCGACAGCACCGTTTCAGTGCTCCCCGATGGCTGAAGGCGCAGCGACTTGAGCAAGGCTTTGACGAACAGATTGACGAACCAGACGATCGGACTCGCGAGCTGAAGCATCGGCGAGAGGACGTAACTTACCAGCGGCGCGAGACGGTCGGCATGGGCCGCGCCCACCACCTTGGGCGTAATCTCCGAGAATACGAGCAGCGCGAATGAAATCGCGACCGTTCCCAAAGCAAGCGCCACTTCGCCCTCTCCGAAGAGCCGCTTGGTAATGACCGCGGTGAGTGTCGCTGCCCCTGCGGCGACGAGCGTATTACCGAGGAGGATGACGCCGAGGAGTTTATCCGTCTGGGCGAGCAGCGACACTGCAAGCTTCGCGCCGCGGCTGCCGTGCTTGGCGCGGTGACGCAAACGGTAGCGGTTCACCGCCATCATCGCCGTCTCGGCAATCGAAAAGAAAGCCGACAAGACGAGCGATACGGCGAGCGCAATGAGCAGCGTGCTGAGAGCGATGTCGTTCAAACCGTTCCGGATCTAAGGCCTGTTAACGTATGGACACGAACGCGCTCGAGACCCAGTATTTGGCCCCGGCGACGCGGTGTCAACTATCGACCCAGAATCACTTCGAGCACGAACTTGCTTCCGATGTATGCCAGCAGTAGCAGGGCGCTGCCGGCGAGAATTCCGTTGAGAGCGGTCCGCCCTCGCCAACCATAACGGTGGCGCCCATAGAGAACTGCGCCGAAGACGAACCAGCTCAGTACGGAAAACACCGTCTTGTGGGTAAAAGTGAGCGCTTTCCCGAAGAGCTCCTCTGAAAACAGCACGCCGCTCAGCAGGGTCAGCGTAAGCAGCAGATAACCGGCCCCGACCAGGCGGAACAGAAAACGCTCCAGCGTGAGAAGAGGAGGCAGAGCGCCGCCTCCAGGTTCCGGAAGCCCGCGATGCAGTCGTTTCTCGAAGCCCAGTAGCACGAGCGCTTGCAGTGCTGCAACGATGAGCAGCGCGTAAGCGCTCAGCGCGACCGCGATGTGCAGCGCGGCCCATGGCTCCGCCGTAAACGAAAATCGATGCGGATTCGGAAACGCTGCAGGCAGCAGAACTCCTGCGGCTGCGACCGGCAAGGCGGCCGCCGCAACGCCTGGCAATGTTCCCGACAATCTCCCGAGCCATGCGAACAGCGCGGTGAGCCCGGCTACAGCTGAGAGCGCGTTGGCGAGACTCAGATCCAGACCCTGGTCGGTAAAGATCGCCTGCAAAACCAGTATCGCGTGACCTGCAATGGCGAGCAGCGGCAGCCAGCGACTGATGGTCGCGACGGGGGTGGATTCGGGGCTTGCCGGCTGCGATAGCCGCCGCCACTCGATCCAGGCGGCGGCGAGGTACGCGGCAGCGACCGACGCGTAGAGTAAAATCATTGTCAGTGCTCGACGAGTTTACACTACCGTCGACTGTTGGCGTCCCACCGAAATCCAATCCAATGCTCGACAATCTGACCGAACGTTTCGCACGCGTCGCCAAGACGCTTCGTGGAGAAGCACGCCTCACCGAATCCAACATCCAGGACACGCTGCGAGAAGTGCGCATGGCGCTGCTCGAGGCGGACGTCGCGCTGCCTATCGTCAAGGATTTCATCGCAGCAGTCCGGGAAAAAGCCCTCGGACAGGACGTGATCACGTCACTTACGCCGGGGCAGGCGCTTATCGGCGTCGTGCAAAAAGAGCTGACTCGACTGATGGGCAGCGCCAATGCGCCCCTGGACATCGCCACTACGCCTCCCGCAGTTATCCTGCTCGCCGGGCTGCAGGGTTCGGGCAAGACTACGAGTGCCGCCAAGCTCGCGCGGATATTGCGTCAGGACAAGAGGAAGAAAGTGCTGCTGGTGAGCTGCGACGTCTATCGCCCGGCGGCCATCGATCAACTCAGGACGCTCGCCGGGCAGGTCGAAGTCGAGTTCTTCGATTCGAGCAGCGATCAGGCGCCCAGAGCGATTGCCGAAGCGGCGATCGACTGGGCACGCAAGCACTATTGCGACGTCGTCGTGATCGACACGGCAGGCCGTCTCGCCATCGATGAGGCGATGATGCGCGAGATCTCCGAGCTGCACAGCGTGACCCGCCCCATCGAGACCTTGTTCGTCGTCGACGCCATGCAAGGTCAGGACGCCATCAATACGGCCAAGGCGTTTGCTGCGGCGCTCAAATTAACGGGAATCATCCTCACCAAGCTGGACGGCGACGCTCGCGGCGGAGCGGCGCTTTCGGTGTGCAGCGCGACCGGAGCGCCGATCAAGTTCGTTGGCATGGGAGAAAAGCTCGACGCGCTCGAAGCGTTCCATCCGGATCGCATGGCTTCGCGAATTCTCGGCATGGGCGACATGCTTACCCTCATCGAGGAAGCACACCGGCAGGTCGATGTCGAACAAGCCCGAAAACTCACTACCAAGGTGAAGTCCGGCAAGGGTTTCGATCTCTACGACTTCAAGGCGCAGATCAGCCAGATGCGAAAAATGGGCGGCATGCAGGCCATGATCGACAAGCTTCCGAGCGAACTTGCAAGAATGGCGCAGGGCTCCCACGCCGACGAAGGGATGATTCGCAAAGTCGAGGGCATTATCGATTCCATGACACCCTTGGAGCGGACCAAGCCCGAAATCCTCAAAGCGTCGCGCAAGCGGCGCGTGGCGGCAGGCGCCGGCGTCAGCGTCCAGGAGGTCAATCGCGTTCTTGCCCAGTTTGAGCAGGCTCAGAAGATGATGAAGATGGTGTCGAGGGGAAATCTTCAAAAAATGCTGCGCGGCTTCAAAGGCGCATTCCCCGGCCTTCGCTGATTAATCGGCGACCGATGCGGCGGCTTGCAGCAGCCGTTGTTTTCATCATATAATCAATGCCTTTTTTCAGCTCGCAGGATTCGACATGGTGGTCATAAGATTGGCCCGAGGTGGTGCGAAAAAGCGCCCCTTTTTCAATATAGTGGTCGCCGATTCGCGTAATCGGCGCGATGGCCGCTTCATCGAGCGCGTCGGTTTTTACAATCCCGTGGCCGGCGAAGGCGAGGAATCGCTGCGCGTGGCGCTGGATCGAATCGATCACTGGCGGCACCAGGGAGCGAGGCTGTCCGACACCGTAGAGGGACTGGTGAAACGAGCCGCCGTACCTGCCGCTCCGGCGCCAGCGACCCCTGCCTGAATCGTCGCGAACGACGGGAATCGTTGTGATGGGGCGCTTGCTTGCGCCCTATGGAGTGAAGGGGTGGATCAAGGTGCAGCCCTACACCGCCTCGCCTGCGACGCTGCTCGAGTACGACCGCTGGTGGCTCGCGCCTCGCGAAGATCCGGACGCTTGGAAGGCATTCGACGTCGTGTCGGCGCGGCTGCACGGCAACAGTGTGCTGGCAGAACTTTCCGGACTTGTCGATCGCGAAAGCGTTCGGCCGTGGCGTGGAGCGTCGCTGGGAGTCCCGCGGCAGGCTCTCCCAGCGCTGGCCGAAGGTGAAATATATTGGTCGGACCTGATCGGGATGGTCGCCGTGAACCGTACCGGGGAAGTTCTCGGAAAAGTAACGGGGTTGCTGGAGACGGGAGCCCACCCCGTGCTGCGAATTGCAGGCGAGAGTGGGGCAGAGCAGCTCATTCCGCTTGTTCCCGCGCATATCGACGCGATCGAGCCGCAAGCCCGACGCATCGTGGTGGATTGGCAGGCCGATTATTAGAGATCAGGCGAGGCGCGAACGCGGCGCCGGACGATTGATGCGAATCGAGGTTGTTACTTTATTTCCGCAGCTCGTGCAGGACGCTTCCCGGTACGGTGTGATCGGACGCGCACTGGAGCGCGGATTGTGGTCGCTCGAGTGCCACAATCCTCGCGATTTCGCCCAGGATGCGCATCGCACGGTTGACGATCGTCCCTACGGTGGAGGACCTGGCATGGTGATGCTTGCCGAGCCGTTGGAAAAAGCGATCGCCGCCGCTCGCGCGGCCGTAGCAGCAGCGGGAATCCATTCCCCCCGCGTGATTTGCCTTTCGGCACAAGGAGAACGGCTGGGACACCGCCGGGTTGTCGAGCTCGCGAACGAGGCCGCTCTGATACTCGTTGCCGGACGCTACGAAGGTATTGATGAACGGGTGGTGGAGCGCAACAGGGACATCGAGCTTGCGGTGGGCGATTTTGTAGTTTCGGGCGGCGAGCTTCCGGCATTGTTGCTCATCGATGCGGTGGTGAGACAGCGGCCCGGCGTGCTCAATGACGCGCGGTCGAATGTCGAGGAATCCTTCGTCGAGGGTCGGCTGGATTGCCCTCAATACACGAGGCCGGAAATTCACGCCGGGCATGCCGTTCCCTCGGTGCTGCTTTCGGGAGACCATGCGGCGATTGCGCGTTGGCGCCGAAAGCAGGCGCTGGCGCGCACTTGGTTGAGACGGCCCGATTTGATCGCAGCCCGACCGCTGAGCGAGGAAGAGTCGCAGCTCCTCGAGGAATTCAGATCTGAGCAACATGAGGCGAAGATCATGCCAAGCTTCGCTTCGGTTACCTGTGAAAGCAAGGAGACGACGCAATGAACATTATCGATACGCTGGAAAAGGAAGAAATCGCGAGACTGGGCAAGACGATTCCGGACTTCGCGCCGGGCGCTACCGTCGTCGTCAACGTCAGCGTCGTGGAAGGGGAGCGCAAACGCGCGCAGGCCTACGAGGGCGTGGTGATCGCCAAGCGCAATCGAGGGCTCAATTCGTCTTTCGTGGTACGCAAGATATCGAGTGGCGAAGGAGTCGAGCGCACCTTCCAGACCTACTCACCGCTGATCGCCAGCATCGAAGTCAAGCGCAAGGGTGACGTGCGGCGTGCCAAGCTCTATTACCTGCGGGAGCGCTCGGGCAAATCCGCGCGGATTCGCGAGAAACTCGCGCACAGCGATTCCAAGAAAGGCGAGTAGGCGGCTTCTTTCCGGCGTCGCAAGGTTCATCCTGGGGCGCGTTTATGCGCCCGGGTGAATCGATCCCCATCGCGCGCTTCCGGCGGTGCCGCCGGTTCTTCAGCCGTCTCCCGTAGGTGGCGCGCAGCGGCATCATTTGCGCCCCCATCCGGCCCGACACATTGATCTTTCCCCGCGCTGAACGCCTGGCTTGCAATGGCGCTCCTTTTCCCGGAATATTCCAATGTCAGAAACCATTGGTTTTCGCCCGGGATCCTGCATGAAGGCGACGCTGTACGAGGCTTTAGGAATCCCACAGCTTGCCTCCGATCAGGAGGTGCGGGCGGCGCTGCGCCGTCTGATCCGGAAATACTATGCCAAGACGCGCGACGGTCAAGGGAACGTCGAAGAAGCGCTTCGGTTTATCAATCATGCCAGCCGCATACTCAGCGAACCGGGACAGCGCCGCAAATACGATCAGGAACTGGCCGCCACAACCGACGCCGATACCGAGCAGCGTATCGCGCACTTCGTGAGCAATGTCGCAGCCACCGACCAACACGCCACCGCCGACGACGGTGTGATCGCAGTGGGCGATGACGAGGAAAACGAGCTCGCACTGCCGGACCTCTCTTCGGACAAGAACTTGCATCACCCCGGGCTCACCGAACGAGTTGCGTCCTTCGGGCGCTCGACGCTGGGACAGTTGGCCTTATGCGCGCTTTTCGGCGCTTTCATCGCTGGGGCGATTGTTTTTGTCACTCCGGCCGATGCGATGCTGGTTGCGAAGCAAGTGCTGGTGTGGCTCACGCTTACGTTGCTAATTCTTTCGTTGATCTACGGCATCGTGCATGGCTTGACGTGGATGCGCAGACGTCGCGAATTGCCGGAGCAGGCGCTCATTCCGCAGACCGATCTCGCCATCCTCAACTGGCGCAGGGAAAAGAGCGTGTTCCTGGGCACCGATGCGCCGCAGGAAGATGCAAGCTGGATCTTCCAGCTGCGCATGGCCGAGCTGGAGCGCGCCAAAGCGGGTCGTACCAGCGAGCCTCGGCCGTGGAACCGCCTTGGCGCCAGGCTGTTCGATTACGCCATCTGGGGATTGGTGCTGGCGTTACTACTCTCTGCGTTGCACAGCAGCGGTGCGGTCGACGACGATACGGCGTTCTGGATCGGGCATCCCCTTTTCGCGCCGATTCTCATTACGTTGACGTGGGTGCCCGTCGAAGCCTTGCTGATCGCTTCGCTGCAGCAGACCCCGGGTAAATGGCTGTTCGGCGTATATCTGCAATTTTCGATCAGCGATGCCTACGCGAGGCGCGACGTGCGAGCTCAGTTGCAGCGAGCATTGCGCCGCTCATTCCGCGTCTGGTGGGAGGGTGTTGCCTGCGGTTTTCCACTCCTCGCTCCCATTCTGATCGCCGTTTGCTACGAAAAGCTGGTGCAGGGTGGAGAGACCGATTGGGATTTCGCCGAGGATTGCCTCGTTACTCATAGCCCGCCTGGCGTGCTCAATACGGTCACCGGCGTCGTCGGCTTGGCGGCAATGCTCTGGCTTTATGGCGTTGCATGGCACGAGCCCATGGCCGAGTCGATCACCGCCGCGCGCAATGCGATCGTGTCGTGGGTGCCTTCTCCTCCGACGCTGCTGCCACGCGGCTTTCAGGGCGAAGTCGGCAAGATCGGCTCGATCGAGCGTATGGCTACAACGGTGAGCGTCGCACCGCCAGCATTCACAGGATCGGCGAACGACGCCGACACCACCGCCCTTTTCGCCGAGCGGCAGGCGCGCCTCGGATTGTTGCGAGGCGAAGGTCCACGCATGCTGCACGCGGGGAACTGGCGACGCGCGGCAGACCTATGCAGAGCGTGGACCGAGCTCGAGTTCTGGAGCTCGGAGCCCTGGCGCTGTCTCGGATACGCACTGCAAGCGCAAGGCTATCATCAGGAAGCGATCAACGCGTTTCACAAGGCGGCGCAGTATGATCCACTCGACAAGAGTCTCGATGCCGCGATCGAAAAGAGCCAGCGCGGCATCGTCGCTGACTTCCTGAATCGTTACCGTCGTTGATGCTGGGCAGTTCTGAAACAGAACCGCGTCGAGCGTCAGGCTGAGGCCGGTTGATCTGCAGCGTCCCGCTTCTCGATCTCGCGGCGGACTTGAGCCATGTCGAGCGAGCGTGCCGCTGCAATGACCTGTTCGAGCTCGCCTGCCGGAAGGGCGCCGGGCTCCGCATAGACGATGATGTTGTCGCGAAACACCATCAGCGTCGGGATGGAGCGGATGTTGAAGTGAGCCGCGATGGCCGGTTGGTCTTGCGTGTTTAACTTGGCGAACAATGCATCCGGGTGCCGCTGCGCGGCAGCGGCAAACACCGGCCCGAACGCCCGGCATGGCGCGCACCACGGCGCCCAGAAGTCGACGATCGCAAAAGCCTTGTCGTTGATCGACGGTCCGAAGTTCTCTTCGGTCAGCTCCAGCACGGCGTTGGTATCTGTGGGCATAGTGCCGAGATCAGAGACTATTTGCGCTTGAGCAGGAAGACGAAGGTTCCATCCTGCTCGCTGTGCTGCAGCAGTTGATGGCCCGTCTGCCGGGTGAACGCCTCGAAGTCGCGCACCGATGCCGGATCGGTGGCAAGTATGCGCAACACCTGTCCGCTCGCCATGTCGTTGAGAGCCTTTTTTGTACGCAGGATGGGTAATGGACAGTTGAGCCCACGCGCATCCACTTCACGATCGATCTGCAGTGAGTTTTGCACGTTCCTACGCCGCCAAGGGAAGTCCGGCGCGTGCCCAGGCGGCAATCCCGCCTTCGAGGTTGAATAGTTGCTCGAAGCCTTGCTGCGCCAGATACGTGCACGCTTGCACCGAACGCGCTCCTGACAGGCAATAGAGTACGAGTGGCGCCTTCGGATCTAGCTCCGTGCGGCGGGCGGGTAGGTGCGCAAGCTCGATGTGGTGCGCACCGGCGATGGCGCCGCGTCCGAATTCTGCAGTCGTGCGAACATCGACCAGCTGCGGCGGCCCGTTCTGACCTAGCATGGCGTGCAGCGTAGCGGGAGCTAGCGGCTTGTACATGGCGGGGCGATTGTCAAAAAAGTATAGCAGAGCGCGGTCATCGTTCAGAAGCGGCGCGCATACGTCGCAGGAGGGCCGACGTGGATCGATCAGGCAACAGCGGTATGGCTTCGAAGCGTCCGCCCCATGCGATCACTTCCGCGGCACCCACGGTCGTTTCGGCGTTGTAGTCACCGCCCTTGACGATCACGTCGGGATGGCAGGCGAGCACCAATTCGAGCGGCGTGTCCTCGTCGAACGCAACGACCAGGCTCACCGACTCAAGCGCTGCAATCACCGCAACCCTATCCTCGAGAGGATTCAGAGGGCGCTCAGGACCCTTGCCCAGTCGTCGCGCCGACGCGTCGCTGTTGACCCCGACCACAAGCGATTGACCCAGCCGACGCGCACCATCGAGGTAGGTAACGTGGCCGCGATGCAAGACATCGAAGACGCCGTTGGTAAACACCATCGGTCGCGGCAACGCGGAGAGCCTGCGGCCCAGGGACGAGCGCGTCGCTATCTTCGCGGCGAAGCCGGGTGCGACGGCCCTGGGATCCTCCATCAGTCGATGTATTCGAACACCTTGACGACACGCTGCGCGCCGCTCGTTGTGCGTGCGATTTCGGCCGCGGCGGCGCCCTCGTCGTGCCGTACGACGCCCATCAGATACACCACCCCGCGTTCGGTCACGACCTTGACGACGTTGATCTGGAATTTTGCCGCTTCGATGAAACGGGCCTTCACCTTGGAAGTGATGAGCGTGTCGTTGCTCCGCGATTCCAAGCTCGTAGCCGGCCCGACGACCAGCTCGTCCTGCACCGCACGCACTTTGGGCGTCGAGCGAAGCATCTGCTCGACGTCGGTTTTCGCGGAATCGGTGGGCACTTCACCTGTCAGCAAAACGATGCCGTTGTAGCTCGTTACGTTGATGTGAAACTCTCCGCCTCTAAAACGCTCATGGATGGCCAGTGAGTTCTTGTCCTCGATCATTTCGTCGTCGAGCTGTGCCCCCGTCGTGCGGCGGTCGGTGACTACCGCAGCAGTACCGACGACCGCTCCCGTGACCAGAAGCGGGACGCATGCGCTCTGGACGAAGGCCACCCCCACAACGAGCACAGGGAGGACGCTCATGAAAATCGTCCGAACCATCATGCTTCGTCGCCGAGGAGGCTCGCATCAATGGCGTCGCAGACGCAATGGATCGCGAGAATGTGCACTTCCTGTATACGTGCCGTCACGGAATGTGGCACGCAGATGTGGACATCGCCCGGTCCGAGGAGTTCGCCGATGCGTCCTCCCCCTTTGCCCGTCAGCGCGACGACACGCATTTCGCGCTCATGCGCCGCGGCAATCGCGGCGCACACGTTGCCTGAGTTTCCGGACGTCGAGATGGCGAGCAGCACGTCTCCGCTGCGGCCGAGCGCGCGCACTTGCCTTGAAAATACCTGCCCGAAGTCGTAGTCGTTGGCCACCGCCGTCATGATCGAGGTGTCGGTCGTCAGCGCGATGGCGGGCAATTCGGGACGTTCCCGCTCGAAGCGTCCTACCATCTCTGCAGCAAAATGCTGCGCGTCAGCTGCTGACCCTCCGTTGCCGCAAGCAAGCAATTTGCCATCGGCGAGAAGACATTCAGTCATCATCGCGGCGGCGCGCGCAATCGGCGAGGCGAGAGTATCGACTGCGGCGAGCTTGAGCTCGGCACTGTCATTGAAGTGATTACGGATTCGTTGGATCGTGTCCATTCATCTCAAGGCGGGATGCAAAGCCCGATTGTAGCAACTCCGGCGAGGGCGCCGCCCATCGAAGCTTCACACGTCGACAAGCCATTCGATGCGTTTTGAATCCAGGGCATCGAGCAGGATCGCATCGAAGCGGCACGGTGGTTCGCCGCCGATGTAGCCGAGATAATGCCGCGCGGCGCGCTCGAGCCGCCGGCGCTTCGCCGCGGTGATGCTTGCTCCGGCGCCGCCGAATGCGCTGCTGCTGCGCAGACGCACTTCGACGAAGACCAGCGTATCGCGATCGCGCGCAATGAGATCGATCTCTCCCACGCGGCAGCGGTAATTGCGAACGAGAATTGCCAGTCCGCGAGCTGTGAGAAAGCTCTCGGCGAGCGTCTCCGCCTCAGCGCCTCGGTTCATTGCGTCGGCGGATACGGCTGAATCCGGCCGTCGCGAATTTCCACGACCCGTCCTCGGCGTGCAAAGCTGCGCGATGGCGTGAGCGACAGATGACCCGTCGCTCCGTCGAGCTCGATGCGATCGGGAGGCACCGGTTCCGCGAGCATCTGTGAGAGAGCGAAGGCGTCGAGCCCGAGGGCATACAGACGCTCGAGCACCGGGTCGCCAAGCGCGCTTCTCGGCAGGCCTGCCAGCAACGGGTTCTCGGGTTCTGCCAGCCAGGGAATCTCGACAAAGCGTACGCCGTCGAGATCGCGCAACATCTGCGGCGGCAGCGTGTCGGCAATCTGGCTGATGGCATACACCGGACCCGGCGGCAGGAACGACTTGGCGAGCGCGGCATCCTCGCCGTCAACGGCGAGCACCACTGCGTCCGGCGGACGCGAAGCGAGCTCGCGTCGCAGCAAACCCAGCATCTCGGGATTCGGATCGAACCGGTATTCGCGTGGTGGCGCTCCTCCGACACGCCGCCATTCCGCCGCAAACGCCGCGATGAATCGGCGCGGAAGGGGAGCGTCGGTCGACACCAGCGCGACCGAGCGCACGCCATCTGATTGCGCGACCTGAGCGAGCTGAGCCGCATCGCCGTCGACCGCCAGCGTGAGCGCATACACCCCGTCAGCCAAAGGAGATCCGTCCTCGGTCTGGTTAAGGACCAGCATTCGAGGACGCTCCGGGGCGAATGCGACCACGGTCTTGAGATCGTCGCGCGTCAGCGGGCCGACTACCAATGCGACGCCGGCATCGTATGCCGATGCCAGCGCCGGCAGGACGCCATCGTCACCATGGGCGATGACATGCGTTCGAGTCGTCTCACCTGCGCGACCCGCTGCGGCAAGGAATCCGGCTTTCACTGCTTCTGCGGCGCGGCCGTAGGCATTGGACTCGAGCGGCAGCATCAACGCAATCGTGTCGCTCGCGACCTGTGGCGAAGGAGCCGGCACGACAGGGCCGATGATGGGCGGAGGCGCCACGGGCGCGACGGTCACGGGCGGTGGAGGCGGTGGCGGAGGAGGAGGCGGCGCAGGAATTGCTATGACGGTTGCTGGTGGCGTCCGCGGACTGGACAATGGGGGAGTCGTTGTGCAAGCCGTCGCGCTCACAATCGCCGCCATGAGCGCCGCTGTCAGGGCGCGAGGCAGGCGCACCGGGCGCAACGGTGAATCCAATCGAAACGGAGCGGCGGGAATGAGCAGAGGTGAACCGTTGCCGGCGGTTGAGCGGGCATTATATGTGGTCGCCACACCGATCGGTAATCTGCGCGATATCACGTTGCGAGCGCTCGACGTGCTGCGCCAGGTCGATGTCATCGCTGCCGAGGACACCCGCGTCACCGCAGTGCTGCTTGCGCAGCATGGGATCCGCGCACGACTGCTGTCAGTCAACGCGCACAACGAGCGCCGTCGCGCCGACGAAATCGTTGCTTTGCTGGAGAGGGGCAGTCGGGTGGCGCTGGTCAGCGATGCCGGTACCCCGGGCGTAAGTGATCCGGGTGCGCTGCTGGTGCGTGCCGTTGCAGCCGCCGGCCATGCAGTGATTCCTGTACCGGGTCCCAGTGCTGCAATTGCTGCGATTTCTGCGGCCGGACTCTCCGCGAAACACTGGTTGTTCTACGGCTTTTTGCCGACTACCGCCACGGCCCGCCGCACGGCGCTGGATGAGCTTGCACGATTGCCGTTTGCACTGGTGTTCTACGAAGCGCCGCATCGCGTGCGAGAGGCGGTGCTCGCCATGGCCGATCAATTGGGCGATGCGCGCGAAGTTGTCATTGCACGCGAGCTCACCAAACGTTTCGAAACGATTCACCGCACGCGATTAGGAGAGACCATCGCGTGGATCGATGCCGATCGCGACCGGGAGCGCGGCGAATTCGTGCTTGTTGTCGAGGCGCCGCCCTCGCCTGACAAGCCCGCGGTGGATGACAGCCACGATGCGACACTTGCCTTGCTGATGGAGGAATTGCCGCTCACCCGCGCGGTGCGGCTCGCCGCTGCGCTGACCGGCGCGCCGCGAAAACGCCTCTATGAGCGAGCGCTCGCGCTCAAGAGCAAGAAGGATGCGTAGCGCATGCGAGTCAGCCCGAGAGGAAAGCCAAGAGCGAATGCGCCAGAAATATTGCAGTCTATTGAGCGTTTCCTAATTGCGTGACATCGATTGCAATACGGATGCCCTCACCCCCAACCCATCTCCCGCCGGGAGAGGAGTGCGCGGCAGCGCGGGTGAGGGACAAGTATCACGGTGTTGCGTAATTCTCATTAGTAGACTCGCTTCCGATGCGAAAAGCGGCGGGGCCGCAACGCCACGCCGCTTTTGACAGGAACAGCTAAGTTAATCAGGACCGGTATCGGTATTGGCCTTCGTGCTAGTTTCGTACTGCGGTCCGATAGTCAGTGTGCCGCTCAGATCGTCTGCATTACGCACTTCGCAGTGGAAGCTCGCCTGGGTCTCCGTGCTGCCGCTGCCGTTATAGACCTGCACGTTCGGATACATGCAGATCTTGCGGGTCCGTCCCGCAACAGAAGGAGGGGTAGTCTGCGTTGCCACGATGTAGTCGGGCGCGACGCCGTTCTCGACCCAGTTCACGAGCGCCGAGAACAGCGCTTCCCCGTCGATGAGCGGAGCGCCTACTCCGGCTGACGCAGGAGCGCCTACGCCCGCGCAGTGGCCGTTGCCGGGATACGGGAAGAAGCGGTAGAACGTCTGCGTGTCCTGGTAGTTACCTTGCGCCACCGTGTTGTAGTAGTGGTAAGTTCCACGGGGAGGGATCAGTGTGTCGGCGAGACCATGATAAGTGATCATTTTCCCGCCGGCCGCGCGAAACGCATTCAAATCGTCGTCGGTGCCGATCACGTCATTGAACTTCGCGATCGATGTCAGCATGTCGGTCACGAACGAGACATACGTAACCGTGTGCCAGTCGAAGCTCGGATCCTGGTGAATCCAATATTTGAAGTGATCGTTTGCGATACTGAATGGGTTGGTGCCGGCCAAGCCGGTCAGTGACGCACCACGCTCAAGGTCATACCAGACGCGGTTGCCCTGAGCGTCCCTGGGACCATCCCAGATCTGATTCAGCGCTGAAGCTTCCCTTGGATCGAGGCAGTTCGGATCAGACGAGGGCCCACCGTATGCGCTGCAGAGGAATGACTTCGCACTGTAAGTGCACGCGCGCGGATCTTGGATGATACCGTCGCCCGGGATTGCGTCCTGAGCATCGCAGGCCAAGATCGCCGCGTTGGTAACGGCATTGAGCTTGGCTGATGCGATCGGCGCGCCAACCCACTGGTTCATCACCACCGCCGGCCATAGCTCGGCCGTAATAAACCGATCCCAGTTGAAGGCATTCGCGCCGGCAAGAATTCCGTCAAAATCCCGCGGGAAGTGTTGCGCCTGTTCATGGCCTTGGCGACCGCCGGTCGAGCAGCCCATCCAATACTTGCGGACCGGCGCCGCGCCGTAGTAGGTCTGCGCAAGCTGCACCCCCCAGACGTGCTGCTCATGGACTCCATCCGAGGCAAAATCCTCGATGAGTCCGTAATTGAGCGTACCGTCCGGATTGAGCGCGAAGCTCCCGCTTCCACCGGAATGCCCGGTATCGGTGGAAGTGCCGACGTAGCCGAGATTAGTCGAGGAGGTGACGCCTCCAACCGCGCCGGCGTAGCCGCCGCCGCCAAGATCGCGGTTCCTACTGTTCCAGGGCACGGCGCCTGCAGCAATCGGGTTCGTCATGTCGACGCTGTTCGGCGGCAAGCCGACCCGAATGGTGAGGTGCTGGCTTTGACCGGGCAGGTATCCCGCCGACGGGCCGGACTCGCCCGAGAATACGAAATCCACCCTGCAGTACGGCGTGGTCGACCCGCTCGTGGGCTGTAGTGCCGCGGTGAGACCGCTTATCTGAGGGTTTCCCGCTAAGCCATAAGTGGGATTGGTTGCAAGGTCTGCGCATGCCGGCAGCGCGAGCGCTGCCTCCGGCACAGCTACAAAGATTGCGCCGATGGCTGCGCAAAACGCCAAGCCGCGATGTTTCATAGGTTACTCCTCCTTAGACGCTTAGAATTCCGATCCACGAGGCTTCCTGCCGCGAGGAGTTTAGTCTCCAGTGAGGCGGGAGAGGCCGATACGCCAGGCTGATGCAGGCAGCATCACAAGTCGTCGGCTGCGTTGATGCTAGCGATCTGTGAGCCGCAATGCTTCCGGATTCTTGCTCGGATGTACGGCGTTCTTGCGCTTTGCGATCGACTCGGTTTGTCGAGACATGTTGCGAGTTCGCCGCGGTGTGGTGCCCGTTACCCTTCGATATACGTCGGCGAAATGACTCGCACTGGCGAACCCGAGTGCCATCGCGATGTCGCCGATCGTCTGGCGCCCGTCGGCGATCATCGTGCGTGCGCGCTCGATCCGCTCACGCGTCACGAACTGATGGGGCGTCATTCCCGTCGTCTGCCTGAAGCACCGGGCAAAGTGGAACGGGCTCATGAATCCGTCACATGCTGGACCTGTTTCGGCGACAGCGTCGGGGCGCAGCGCTGCGTGTCCGGGATCGTGGCGCACAGGGATGCCACACGCGACGCCAGTGCGAGCGACAGTCCTTCGCCATAGGTACCACCTGTCGGGCAACCTGCCTCGATTTCGCCACGCATCAGGTTCATCAATGTGGCGACGCGGGCATCGTCAATGCCCATGTACATGTCGAACAGTGCATCGGTGCGGCCGAAAGCATCGACGGGGCTTGGATCGACGCCGAAGTCCGCGATATCGACCATGATGGATTCGAAGTGGTTACTCGTCCACGCCAGATGCTCGAACGTGTACCCACGGGCAATAAAGCAGAAGACCCCGGGGCGCAATCGGTGTCGCCCTTCGTGCGAATAGGCGCGGTAGCGCACGTCGCATGTCCCGCTGACGACGAACACGATGCGATGCTCAGGCGTCGAGACTCGCGTCAGTGCTCCGCTCGCCGGAGCCCGGATCCATTCGAGGCGGTACCCCGTCCAGAAGCGGCCGGGAAGCAGCAGGACGCGATTGCGAGCGCAGACAGGCCGGCGCCGGCCGTCGATGATCAACTCGATTCGGCGCGCGTTGGCGCCGGTAGCAGCCAAAACAGGTACGGCTTCAGCCTCACGAGGACCAGCTGCCAAAACGATCGAGGGCGGCGTCATCGCGAGCGTGCCTTAGGACTCTGTAACGCGTTGGTATCCATCGCGTTCACAGGCCCTAATAAGTTTCGACGTGATAGCGGCCCTGCGCGCGCAGCGCCGGCAGCAATGTGCCCCAGTCCTCGCCTTGCTCGCGACACGCGACGCGAAATGCTTCGTCGACGCCTTGCTCCATGCCTTTGAGGCCGCAGATGTACACGTAACAATTCTGGTCGTTAAGAAGTCGAACCACGTCCGCGCTGCGCTCGCGGATCCGATCCTGTACGTACTGCTTCACCTTGCCGGGGACTCGCGAGAACGCAAAATTGATGTCGATGAAATCCTTGGGTAGCTTCATCAGGGGTCCAAAGTAGGGAAGCTCGGCCTCGCAGCGGGCGCCGAAAAATAGCATCAGCTCACCGCCTTCCTTGAGCGCGATGCGTCGCCGTCGCCGTTCGGTCATCGCCCGCATCGGCGCAGAACCGGTGCCGGTGCAAACCATGAACAAGCTGGAGCCCGGATGGTTCGGCATCAGGAAGGTCCCGCCATAAGGACCGACCACGTTCACCCGGTCGCCCTTGTTGAGATCGCAGAGATAATTAGATGCGATGCCGCGCACCGGGCGGCCCTCGTGATCTTCGGTGACGCGTTTTACAGTGAGCGACACGTTGTTGTAATGCGGCCGTTCGCCGTCGCGCGGACTCGCGACCGAATAGAGCCGAACCGGATGGGGCCGTCCTTCGCTGCCCACGCCGGGAGGCACGATGCCGATCGTCTGGCCTTCGAGCACCGGCATCGGCACACCGCCGAAATCGAGCACGATGTGGCGAATATCGCAACTCGCATCTTCGGCAGTGAGCTGGTAGTTGCCGCTTACTGTGGCCACTGCCGGTTTCTGCATGGTGTAGAGATTGACATAGGGATGCGCGGCGGACCACGGCGCCAGCACCGTGCCTCCCTGGCCTTCGCTTGCGACCGCAGTGATTTCCGCGATGTGAGCGGGAAGCTCTGCGGTTGGCCCGGCGTCGACCGGAGTCTCGGGAGGAAGGCTATCCCACGCAAGCTGTTCGGTGAGGGTGTACGGTCTTGCCTTGTCGACCATGCGCCAATTGTCGATCGCACCGGTAGGGCAGGGCGAGATGCAGTCATTGCAGTAGTTGCACAATGTGGCGTCGACGACGTAGTTGCGCGAGTCGTGGCTGACCGCTTTGCTCGGGCACGTCTCTTCGCAGGTGTTGCAGCGAATGCAGATTTCCGGGTCGATGAGGTGCTGCCGCAGTGGCTCGGCCCTCGATACGACTGCCTTCACATCCATTGGCTCGTTGAGGCTAATTGAAACGCACGTACTCGAAATCGGCGGCCTGATTATTGATGCCTCGCGCCGGCGGCGCGATCCAGTTGGCGAATTTGCCTCGTTCGACGACGCGGCCCATGAGCGATGCAACGAACGCGCGATCGGTGTCGCTCGGTAGCCAGCGCTCGACGTTGGCAGTCCACTGCTCGGTGGACACGACATTCCCTTCCGGGTCAATGTTGGCGGCCGCCAGGGGGCCGATCCGCCGGTGGAAAGCCTTGTGTGGAACTCTTAACCGAAATGCGACGCCGGCCTTTTCGATGACCTTGTTCCAGCGCTCGACACCGGAGGCCGCATCGCGAATGTAATCGTCGCGCAGTTTTTCGTTGAGCGCGTTGAGCGCGGGCGCCTGCACGCTCGCCAAAATGCCATCACGCACTTCCAGCACGGGATAGCTCGCGGTCGTCAGCAGGTGATCGTCTTCGATCTTGGTTTCGTCGAAGCGTCCCTTGAGACCCGTCGAGTAGAACGTCGCCGCATTCGAAGAGACGTCGGCGCCGAAGAGATCCATGGTTACGCTGAAATGGAAGTTGAGATAACGCTGGATGGTCGGCAGATCGATCGCGCCAAGTGAACGTATTTTGGCGGGATCGTCGATCTTATGCGTGGTCATGACCTCGCAGGTGCGCTGGATCACGCGAGAGATGCCGGATTCGCCGACGAACATGTGATGCGCTTCTTCGGTGAGCATGAAACGGCAGGTCCGCGCCAATGGATCAAAGCCTGACTCCGCGAGTGAGCATAGCTGATACTTGCCGTCGCGGTCGGTGAAGTAGGTGAACATGAAAAACGAAAGCCAATCGGGTGTGGGCTCGTTGAAGGCACCGAGGATTCGCGGATTGTCCGGATCGCCTGAACGCCGCTCGAGCAGCGCCTCGGCCTCCTCCCGCCCATCGCGGCCGAAGTAGGCCTGCAACAGGTACACCATCGCCCACAGATGACGGCCCTCTTCGACATTGACCTGGAAGAGATTGCGCAGGTCGTAGAGCGACGGACAGGTCAGCCCCAGATGACGCTGCTGCTCGACCGACGCGGGCTCGGTGTCGCCCTGCGTGACGATCAGCCGGCGCAAGTTGGAGCGGTACTCTCCCGGCACTTCCTGCCACGCCGGCTCCCCCTTGTGCGCGCCGAAGTTCACCTTGCGCTCCGCCTCCCCGGGAGCGAGGAAGATGCCCCAACGATATTCGGGCATCCTGACGTAGTCGAAGTGTGCCCAACCCTTGGGATCGACGCTCACTGCGGTGCGCAGATAAATCTCAGTCCGGCTAGTGCCTTCGGGGCCCATGTCGTCCCACCATTGCAGGAACTCCGGCTGCCAGTGTTCCAGCGCGCGCTGCAAAGTCTTGTTGCTTGCGAGATCAACGTTGTTGGGAATCTTCTCGGCGTAATCTATGTTCATCGATCGCTCCATTGCGCGGTCATTCCCGCGCAGACGGGAATCCAGCGTCGTTTCCGTTTAAAGTCACTTCGTCCCCGCGTTCGCGAGGCCGACGTTCACACGCGCCCCCAGTCGAAGCGCGGCTTGCTGCCGCTGCCGAATGTCTTCAGCGCGCCGGCTTCCCCGACTGCATTGGGGCGAATGAAAATCCAGTTCTGCCACGCAGACAGGCGGCCGAAAATCCGGGTGTCCATCGTTTCGGTGACGCCGAAGCGGAGGTTGGCTTCCATGCCAGTCAGCGCATCCGGCGACAGGCTGGCGCGTTCTTCGACGGCAATACGAATTTCGTCGGCCCAGTCGAGATCGTCCGGTGCCACTGTCACCAGACCGAGCTTCAGCGCCTCTTCTGCAGTGAGCGCGCGATCCACCGAGCTCCTGGCCCGCTCGATCGGCCGGGGGTCGCCGTAAAAGCGAGAGGCGATGCGCGTCATGCCGTTCACCATCGGATACGCCGCGAAGTTCATCGGAGACAGGGTGATTCGCGGCGCGCTCGCATCGCCGCTCGGCAGAGCAAGCATGTAGCTACGGTCTGCGGCGAGGCAGAGCTCCAGCAAGGTCCCGGCGAAGCAAGAGCCCGGCTCGATCAGGGCGTAGAGCGTGCGCGAGGTGACGTCGAGCCGCGAGAGCGTCCTGCGCAGCATTCCAATCGTCTCGCGCACGAACCAGTGCGACTGATGCTTCTGCAACGCCTCGTCGGCGGCAGCGACCTGTGCGGCATCGCCGCTGGTTTTGAGAAGCCACGTGCCGATCTGCGGTTCGTTGGTGCGCAAGAGCAGAATGGCGTCGTCGAGCTCGCGTGCCATGGCGAGCGGCCACCAGGCAGCTCCGGCTTCGACAATGGCAGCAATGTCGTCCGGCTGGCGATTAGTCGGCGCACGCACGGTGAGAGTCGCGTTGCGCGCGTTCCGGTCGATCCGGACGTCGACGTGCTGGTAGCGATACCCGTCGCTGTCAACGGCTCGCCCGAGCGGTGTGAGGGTGACCCCCCGCGCGTCCGCCGGACGGTCGCTCTGCGCCGCAAGGTCCAGCGCGCGTCGCTTCACCGTATCGGCGAACTGCTGCGGTTTGGCGTGCGCGTCGATAAGGCCCCACTCCATGGCGCGCGGCGCCCGCACACCCTCCACCAGCGTACAGAACATGTCGGCGTGATCGCGGCGGACTTTGCGCTTGTCGGTGAGCCGCGTGAGGCCGCCGGTGCCAGGCAATACGCCGAGCAACGGCACCTCGGGAAGACTCACCGCCGAGGACCGGTCGTCAATCAGAACGATTTCGTCGCAGGCGAGCGCCAGCTCGTAACCTCCGCCGGCGGTCGTCCCGTTGCAGGCGGCGAGGAACTTCAGTCCCGAATGCGCCGAGGAATCTTCGATGCCGTTGCGCGTTTCGTTGGTGAACTTGCAGAAGTTGACCTTCCAGGCGTGCGCCGAGCGTCCGAGCATGAAGATGTTGGCGCCGGAACAGAACACGCGATCCTTGCCGCTGGTGAGGACGACGCTGCGAATCTCGGGATGTTCGAATCGGATACGCTGCAGAGCGTCGGCGAGCTCGATGTCGACGCCCAGGTCGTAGGAATTGAGCTTGAGCTTGTATCCGGGCACGAACCCGCGATCCTCATTGACATTAAGGGTCAGCTTGGCGACCGGGCCGTCAAAGGAGAGGCTCCAATGCGCGTAGCGATCCGGGTGCGTGTCGTAGGTGAAGAAAGTCTTTTCCTCGGGCACGGCCTCGTGCTGGGATGAAGTTACCGCCTGTAGCATGAGACGACTCCTGGGTTCTGCGCGGTCAAGCTAACGCTGCTTGACGCAGTCTGGAAAGGCTGCGTTCGAGTGGTTCACCCGACGTATCGATCATGACGTCGGCTTTGCGGTATAGCGGCTCGCGGGCGCCAAGGATGCGTTTGAGATCCTCCATCGCTTCCCGGTGCCCCTGCATCGGCCTGAAGTCGCCCTGCGCGACGACGCGTGCCATATGCTCCTCGGGCGAGGCCTTGACCCATACCGTCAGGCAATTCAGCAACAAAAGATTGTAGGTCTCGGCTTCGGAGACGATACCGCCGCCTACGGTCATGACCATCCGCTCGTGGTCCTCAATGATCCGCTCCAGGCAACGCCGCTCGATGCGCCGGTAACCGACCTGACCGTAGAGCGAAAAGATCTCGCTCAGGCTCATGCCGGCTTCGTGCTCGATCTCGTGGTCCAGCTCTATGAAGGGATAGTTGAGCTCATCGGCGAGCGCGCTGCCGAGCGTGGTTTTGCCGGCGCCTCGCAGACCAACCAATGCGAGGCGCGTCCGACGCGCCGAGTTTTCCTGGCCGAATTCGCGCATCAGCCGAAACACGACCTCTTCGCGCTGATGCTCGGGAAGCTGCTCGACGAATCGACGGATGAGTCTCTGCTCCATTGAATTCTCGTGCGGCTCGAGAAGCTCGCCGAGCGACATTCCCAAAGCACGGGCAACATTGCGCAGCAACAGCACTGAAGCATTGCCTTCACCCGCCTCGAGCTGCGCTAAATAGCGCTCAGAAACATTGGATTGCTGCGAGAGAAGCTTTCGCGCCATGCCTCGGCGTTCTCGAGCCTGCCGCACCTGGCTTCCCAGGCCGGCCAGAAACCGGCCGTCGTCGGGCTCGTCGGTCGTTGTCCTGGGGGCTGCGACCCGGTAAAGATTGGCAGTGCTCATCGCGCAGGATGCATCTAATTGCAGTAGCAGGCAATATAGTGCATATCTACTACTTTCGTCAAGCGTTTGCAGAATGCGACGCACACGCCCCTGATTCGGTCGCGTCGTGAACCACTCAGGAATTGTTAGTGGACGCTACGCCGGGTCAGGAGCTTATTTGGCCCGCAAGGACATGCTTTATTATGCTTGACTCATCAGTTCTTCATGCTCTAAAGTGCAGCGGCGAATGGCCCCGAGCTTTCACGCCCTATGACGCAAGCTCAATTCACCGAACTGATCGCGTCGATTACCCGGCAGATCGAGGGGCGCAGCCTCGATGCGGCTCTGGAGAACGACTTGAATCACGCGTTTCCAGCCGAGGGAGCGGTCTTTCGTTCGCTCTGTGATGCCTGCAATCAGGGCATCGCGGCCGGCTGGATGTGTAGCCGTGAAGCCGGCGGAATCAAGTACGGCCGCGTCGTGAAGCCGACCGGGGCGACCCATGGCTTCAGCGTCGATGTGGTCGAAATGAATGATATCGCGGGTCCTCATCATCGCCATCCGAACGGCGAGATCGACATGATCATGCCGCGCACCGCCGCTGCCGCATTCGACGGTCGCGGCGCAGGTTGGCTGGTATATGGACCCGGCAGCGCGCACAGCCCGACGGTCACCGGCGGCAAGGCGCTGGTGCTCTATCTACTGCCTCAGGGCGAGATCGAATTCACGAACGCCTGACGGCGACTCAGAGCACAAAGACAGGAAGCGAGGGAGAATCCCATGGCGGGACTGAGCACTGCCGACCACCGAGTCAGTCCACCGCGGATCGACATCCCTCGCGACTACAACGCTGCCCATGATCTGATCGAGCGCAATCTCGCCGCAGGACGCGCGGGAAAGACCGCCTATATCGACGATCACGGCAGCTATTCCTACGGAGAATTGGCGGAACGGGTCAATCGCTGCGCCAACGCCATGGTGGGCCTCGGGCTCGAAGCGGAGCAGCGCGTGCTGCTATGCCTGCACGACTCCATCGACTTTCCGACGGCATTCCTGGGCTGTATCAAGGCGGGCATCGTTCCCATCGCCGCCAATACCCTACTGACGGCTGCCGACTACGAATACATGCTGCGCGACAGCCGCGCGCACGCGTTGATCGTCTCGGCGCCGCTGCTACCGATCTTCGCTCCGCTTCTTGGACGGATGCCGAATTTAAAGCATGTCGTCGTTTCCGGCGCGACAGAAACGGGGACCGGCGAACATCCTTCTCTTTCGGGTCTCCTCGCGGAAGCTCCCCCTGGATTTGCGCCGGCAGCGACGACTTGCGACGACATGTGCTTCTGGCTGTATTCGTCGGGATCGACCGGCGCTCCGAAAGGAACCGTGCATGTGCACTCGAGCATGGTGACCACGGCGGAGTTGTACGCCTGGCCGATCCTTGGAATTCGCGACGGAGACGTGGTTTTTTCCGCGGCGAAGCTCTTTTTTGCCTACGGGCTTGGTAATGGTTTGTCGTTTCCGCTGTCGGTCGGTGCGACCACGGTGCTGATGGCAGAGCGGCCCACGCCGGCGGCGGTATTCGGGCGGTTGCGCAAGCACCAGCCGACGATCTTCTACGGCGTGCCGACGCTCTACGCGGCCCTACTCGCTCATCCCGAGTTGCCAAGACGCAGCGATCTTAAATTGCGACGGTGCGCGTCTGCGGGCGAAGCGCTGCCTGCGGATATCGGCAAGCGATGGACCGAGCATTTCGGCGTCGAGATTCTCGACGGCCTCGGGTCTACCGAAATGCTGCACATTTTTCTGTCGAATCGGCCAGGTGCAGTGCGCTACGGAACCAGCGGCACCCCGGTGCCGGGCTACGAAATGCGAATCGTGGGCGATGATGGAAATCCCGTGGCATCGGGACAAGTGGGCGAGCTGCAGATATGCGGTCCGACGAGCGCTATGGCGTACTGGAATAATCGCCAGAAAAGCCGCGACACCTTTCAGGGACCGTGGACGCGCAGCGGCGACAAGTATTCGATCGACCCCGACGGCTATTACGTTTATGCGGGCCGGACCGACGACATGCTCAAAGTGAGCGGCATTTACGTTTCTCCGGTCGAAGTCGAATCGGCGCTCATCACCCATGCGGCGGTTCTCGAGGCGGCGGTGATCGGCAAGGCCGACGAGGAACAACTGGTGAAACCGCTGGCGTACGTCGTGCTCAAGCCAGGCCATTGCGCATCCGCCGCGCTCGCGGATGAGCTGCGTCACCACGTGAAGGCGCGCCTCGCGCCTTACAAGTACCCGCGCTGGATCGAGTTCATCGACGAATTGCCGAAGACAGCCACTGGTAAGATTCAGCGCTTCAAGCTGCGCCAGCGAGCGGCGTGAGATCGTTTTCTTTCGGAAGATGATTGACGCGGTGTCCCTCACCCGCCGCGCTCATTTGGCAAATGAGGCGCGTCGGCCTCGCCCACAGGGAGAGGCGGCAAGACCGACCCGACGACCAACGCACAGGAGGAATTTGCAATGAAGCAAGCTCAGCACCAACCGAGTCGCCGTGATATGCGGCGCGCGTTAACGGCTGTCGCGGCCGCGCTCGCGGCGATGGTGAGCCTAACGTTGCCGATCGCTCCAGCGATGGCGCAACAGCAGAAGATAAAGATCGGGCTCATGCTGCCGTACACCGGAACCTATGCTGCCCTCGGCAACGCGATCACGAACGCCTTCAAGCTCTACGTCGACGAAAACGGTGGCAAGCTCGGGGGACGGGAAGTCGAATACTTCGTAGTGGACGATGAATCTGATCCCTCAAAAGCGCCCGACAATGCCAACAAGCTGGTCAAGCGCGACAAGGTTGACGTGCTCGTCGGCACGGTGCATTCGGGCGTGGCGTTGGCGATGGCCAAGGTCGCGCGTGACAACAGCACGCTGCTCATCATACCCAACGCCGGAGCCGGTGACATCACCGGTCCGCTATGTGCGCCCAACATCTTTCGCACGTCGTTCTCCAATTGGCAGCCCGGGTACGCCATGGGCAAGATCGCCGCCGAGCAGAAGAAAAAGACAGCGGTGACGTTCACCTGGAAGTATGCGGCCGGAGAGGAATCGACCGGCGGGTTCAAGGAAGGGTTTGAGGCCGGCGGTGGCAAGGTCGTCAAAGAGATGACCCTGCCGTTTCCGCAGGTCGAGTTCCAGTCTTACCTCACCGAAATCGCCGCACTCAAGCCGGATGTCGTGTATGTGTTCTTCGCCGGCGGCGGGGCGGTGAAGTTCGTCAAGGACTACGCGGCGGCCGGGCTCAACAAGACGATTCCGCTCTATGGTCCGGGTTTTCTCACCGACGGGACGCTCGAAGCGCAGGGTGACGCGGCGCAGGGACTGTTGACGACGCTGCACTACGCGGATGGCCTCAACAATCCCAAGGACAAGGCGTTCCGCGCCGCGTACCTCAAGGCATTCAAGGCGGAGCCGGATGTCTACGCGGTCGGGGGATACGACGCGGCGCAACTGCTCAACGTTGGTCTTACCGCGGTCAAGGGAGACATCTCCAAGCGCAATGAGCTCGTAGCGGCGATGGAGTCGGCCAAGATCGACAGCCCGCGCGGGCCGATGACGCTTTCCAAGGCGCACAACCCGGTGCAGGACATCTACCTGCGCAAGGTCGAGGGCAAGGAGAACAAGGTCATTGGCGTAGCTGTCAAGGCGCTGGCCGATCCGGCTCGCGGCTGCAAGCTCTGACGTTGTAGACTTCCGGGCGGACAGACATCATTGTCTGCCCGCGCGCTTGTGCGCGGAGCGGCGGCGTCCCGATGGACTTCTATTCGTTCCTGATCCAGCTACTGAACAGCATCCAGTACGGGCTGCTGCTGTTCCTGGTCGCGAGCGGCCTCACCCTCATCTTCGGGATCATGGGCATCATCAATCTCGCCCATGGGAGCTTCTACATGATCGGCGCCTATATGGCGTTCACGTTGTCGTCGCTTACGGGAAGCCTGTTCGCCGCCATCGTGCTCGGCATCGCGCTGTCGGTGATCCTCGGCGTCTTTCTCGAATGGGCGCTGTTTTCCCACCTCTACAAGCGTGATCATCTGGAGCAGGTACTACTCACTTATGGCCTGATCCTGGTGTTCGAGGAGTTGCGCAGCCTGATCGTGGGCAACGACGTGCACGGCGTCAACGTTCCGGACATCCTCAACTGGTCGCTGCCGCTCACCGATACGCTGTCTTATCCGGCCTATCGCCTGTTCATGTCGGCCGTATGCCTGGTGCTCGCGGTGCTGCTCTACCTAGTCATCCGC
>VBCY01000546.1 GCA_005882995.1 Betaproteobacteria bacterium | reverse complement strand
CCTGGGCTATTGCGACGACGACGGCTTTTATTTCGTGACCGGTCGGCTGAAGGAACTGATCATCAAGGGAGGCGAGAACATCGCGCCGCGCGAGATCGACGAGGCGCTGCTGCAGCATCCCGCTGTGCTGGAAGCCGCCGCGGTGGGCATCGCCGACCCGCACTACGGGCAGGAAATCGCCGCCTGCATCGTTCTCAAAGGAGGCGAGGCTTGCACCGAGGAAGCGTTGCGTGCGCACTGCTTGCTGGCGCTCGGCCCGTATAAGACGCCCAAGGTCTTGCGCTTCGTGGCAGATTTGCCCAAAGGGCCCTCCGGCAAAGTTCAGAGGCTCAAGCTGCTGGAACTGCTTTGATCGCGCGGCTGTGGCACTATGCGGCGACTGCACACAAGGCCCCAGGTTCTAAAGCTTCATTGCCCATGTCCCGCGAATTCATTCCGGAAGACCGCGCAAAGCAACAAACGCACTACACCACTTGTTACATGTGCGCCTGCCGGTGCGGGGTCAAGGTGACCGTCGACAACGGTCACGTGCGCTTCATCGAAGGCAATCGCAGTCATCCGGTCAACCACGGCGTCATCTGCGCCAAGGGATCGGCCGGGATCATGAAGCAGTACTCTCCGGCCAAGCTATCGAAGCCGCTGCGACGCCGATCGGGAAGCGAACGCGGCGCCGGCGATTTCGTCGAGATCGAATGGGACGAAGCGCTCGATTTGCTCACAGCGCGCCTTGCGAAGATTCGCGCGACCAATCCGACCCAGCTCGCGTTTTTCACCGGACGCGACCAGATGCAAGCGCTCTCCGGGCTTTGGGCGCAGCAATTCGGCACGCCGAACTGGGCGGCGCATGGCGGATTCTGCTCGGTCAACATGGCGGTCGCCGGTCTCTACACCATTGGTTACTCATTCTGGGAATTCGGCGCGCCCGACTGGGATTACGCCAAATATTTCATGCTGTGGGGCGTAGCCGAAGACCACGCCTCGAATCCGATCAAGATAGGGCTGGACAAGCTCAAGCGCAGCGGCGCCAAATTCGTGTCCATCAATCCGGTGCGCACCGGTTATTCGGCGATCGCCGACGAATGGATCCCCATTCGCCCGGGCACCGACGGTTTGCTCGCGCTTGCACTGGTACATGTGCTGCTCAAGCGCGGACTCGTCGACTGGGAATTCCTGATCCGCTACACCAATGCACCGTGGCTGGTCGTGCAGACACCCGGCATGCCGGGCGACGGCCTTTTCGCCCGCGATGGTGATGGCAATCCCCTGGTCTGGGACCAGGATGCGCAGCGACTCGTCAATGGAACGCTCGCCGGCATTGCGCCTGCGCTTTACGCGACCCGCGACTTGCCCGACGGGCGCCGTGCCAAGACGGTGTTCGCACTCGCGACCGAACGCTATCTTGACGACCGCTACGCGCCTGAGACGCTCGCCGCAGAATGCGGTGTGCCTGCACAAACCATCACGCGCATCGCGCTGGAGATGGCGCATGTCGCGTTCAATGAGACGGTGGAGTTGCTCATCCCCTGGACCGACATGCTGGGGCGAACGCACCACAGCGTCATCGGGCGTCCCGTGGCAATGCATGCCATGCGTGGCGTGTCGGCGCATTCCAATGGATTCCAGACCTGTCGCGCCATCCACCTGTTGCAGATGCTCCTCGGCGCGCTCGACGGCCCCGGCAACTTCCGTGCGCGCACGCCGTTTCCCCGCCGCATCCCCATGCGCACACTTCCGGAGAACGATCCGGCGCTGATTTTCGCGCCGAACACCGCTCTCAAGCGCATGCCGAACGGCTACCCAGCGCGGCCCGAGGATCTCGTCATCGACGCGGACGGGCGGCCGCTACGCATCGACAAGGCTTACTCATGGGAAACGCCGCTTTCCGCGCACGGTTTGATGCACATGGTGATCACCAATGCGGTCAACCGCGATCCTTATCCGATCGACACGCTGCTTCTGTTCATGGCCAATATGGCCTGGAATTCGAGCATGAATACGGCAGAAGTGCGGCAGATGCTGGCGCGCAAGGATGAGCAGGGCGACTACGCGATTCCTTTTCTCGTCGTGGTGGACGCCTTCGATTCCGAAATAGTGAAGTACGCCGACCTCGTCCTTCCCGACACGACCTATCTCGAGCGCTACGATGCGATTTCGTTGCTCGACCGGCCGATCTCGGAGCCGGATGCCGCGGCCGATTCGATACGCCATCCGGTGATTGCGCTGGACCGCGATGTGCGCCCATGGCAGGACGTGCTGGTGGAACTTGCGTCCCGGCTTCGGCTCCCCGCGTTCAGTCGCGCGGACGGCTCGCGCAAGTTCAAGGACTACCGCGACTTCATCGTCAACTACGAAAAGCTACCCGGCGTCGGATTTCTTGCCGGCTGGCGCGGCAAGGACGGCGACAAGCCGTTGCGCGGCGAGCCGAATCCGAAACAGTGGGAAAGATATATCGACAACAAAGGCTTCTTCGCCTACCAGTGGCCTGAGCACATGCGCTACTACCGCTACGCCAACAAGGACTACCTCGAATTCGCGGAAAAACACGCGCTCCGCTGCAGAAGTTCCGCCTTGCCGGGCAGGGGCTGTACGCCGGCCGGCAGCCGACGGATCCGCGGGACCGCGAGCGTCTCGTCACATACTTCGACCCGCTGCCGTTCTGGTATCCATCGCTCGAGTCCGGCGAGACCGATTGCGCCCGGTATCCGCTGACCGCGCTGACGCAGCGGCCGATGATGATGTACCACTCGTGGGATTCGCAGAACGCATGGCTGAGACAAATCCTGTCCCGGAATTTTCTGTACATGAATCGCGCCACCGCGGGTGCCTCAGGCCTTGCCGATGACGACTGGGTTTGGGTCGAGTCGCATCACGGCCGCATTCGTTGTCAATTGAAGACGATGGAAGGCTGCGAGCCGCATACGGTGTGGACCTGGAACGCCGTGGGCAGGCAGCGGGGGACATCGGGTCTTGCCGAAGATGCGAGCGAAGCGACCGCCGGATTTTTGCTCAATCATCTGATCAGCGAGCTTCTTCCTGCTTCGGGCGCTCGGCGCTTCACCAATTCCGACCCGGTCACGGGGCAGGCGGCGTGGTTCGATTTGCGGGTTCGCGTGCGCAAATGTGCGCCCGATGAGACCGGCATCCAGCCGACTTTTTCTGCGGCCAAGCGCCGACCGGACGACGACGGTTCGCGACCTGACGTGTTGCACTGGACTCGCGGCGAGTGACGCCTGATGGCTCCGGAAAGCCGCTTTGCGGGGTCATCACGGTGAAACTGGGACTCGTCATCGACCTTGACACGTGCGTGGGCTGCCACGCATGCGCCGTGGCGTGCAAGGAGTGGAACGACGGCTCGCCGGTGAGCGGACCGCTCTCCGATTACCAGCCCTTCGGCGCGGAGCCTTCAGGCGTCTGGTTCAATCGGGTGCGCCATTACGAGGTGGGCGATTACCCGGCCAGCAAGACGATCAACTTCCCCATGTCCTGCATGCACTGCGCCGACGCCGACTGTGTGACGGTTTGCCCCACGGGAGCGTCGTACAAGCGCGAAGACGGAATCGTGCTCGTCGACCAGGACAAGTGCATGGGTTGCAACCTTTGCGCGTGGGCATGTCCGTATGGCGCGCGAGAGCTCGATCGCTCCAGCGGAACGATGAAAAAATGCACGCTGTGCGTCGATCGCATCAACGACGAGCGCCTGCCGGAAGAGGAGCGTCAGCCTGCGTGCGTTCTGGCGTGTCCCACGCATGCGCGTTTCTTCGGTGATTTCGACGATCCTGATTCGCAAGTGTCGCGCCTCACCGCCGAGCGAGGGGGCTTCGGGTTGTTACCCGAGTTGGGATTCGCCCCGGTCAACCGCTATCTGCCGCCGCGCGAGCCCAAGCCGCTGACCGGTCTGGAAGACGCGCGCTCGCTTCTCGAGCGGGGGCTCGCGAGTCTCGCAAGTCCGCTCATACGCCGATGATCGTCAGTCTCCTCGATGAAGCCCTCGCTTAGCATCGTGTTCTTTACCGTGAGCTCGGGCGCCGGACTCGGCCTGCTCGCGCTCATTGCGTTGGTTGACGTGTGGCCGTCGCGATTGCTTCCATCGCCAGCGGTCGCTCGCGGCATCGGCCTCGCGCTCGGCCTCATCGTCGCGGGGCTCGCATCCTCAGCGCTTCATCTGGCAAGGCCGTCCAATGCCTGGCGTGCATTCGCACGGTTTCGAAGCTCGTGGCTTTCGCGTGAAGCGGTGTTTGCGGCAGCGTTGATAGTAGTCGGGCTCATTTATCTGGCATTGGCGATTGCAGCCGTCGAAGATGCGCTGCGCGTATCGGTCGCGGTCATCGCTTGCGCGCTTTCATGGACGGTTCTGGTCTGTACCGCCATGATCTATGCAAGCCTCAAGGCGATTCGCCAATGGCATACGCACTGGACCCCGCTCAACTACCTCTTGCTCGCGCATTGGTCCGGCTCGGTGCTGCTGCTCGGACTGGCTCGGCTGTTCGCGTCCGACGCCGCACCCTTCGCATGGCTCGCCGGCGGAATTGGACTCACGGCGCTGTTGGCCAAAATCGGTTATTGGTGGGCCATGAACGATGCGTCGGGGCTTACGCTGGAACGGGCTATCGGCGTGCGAGAAGGCGTTCGTCCCCCGGGCATGACCGTCGCGCAAGCGAGGCTGTTGGACGTGGGACATTCGCATCGCACGTTCCTGACGGATGAGTTCGGGTTTTCGCTCGCCCGACGACACGCGACATTGTGGCGAGTCGTTGCGATCGCACTCGGATTCGGATTGCCGGCCATGTGGGTCGTCGCTCCGGCCGGCAATGGTGGTCTTATGTTCGCGGCTGGCCTCTTCTGTATCATGGGCCTGCTGGCGGAGCGCTGGTTGTTTTTTGCGGAAGCCCGCCATACCGTTCGGCTCTATCACGGCGATGCCAAGACCTGAACAGCTTCTTCATACGCGCGTCTGGCGCGGTGGCACCGATGGTCAGTTTCAGAGCTACGATGTGCCACGGCAGGAATCGCAAACCGTGCTTGACGTCGTCACCTGGATTCAGCGCCGAGTCGATCCTTCGCTTGCCTACCGCTTTGCCTGTCGCGTCGGCATGTGCGGCTCCTGCGCCATGACGGTCAATGGACTTCCGCGCTGGACCTGCCGCACCCACGTTGCTCGAGTGGCGCCCGACGATCGTCTCGAGATAGCGCCGCTCGCCAACCTTCCCATCGTGCGTGATCTCGTCGTCGACATGCGCGAATTCTTTGACAAGTGGAGGGAAGCCAAGGGTCAGTTTGTGCCCACGGCGACCCGACATGACCCGATCGCCCGCGTATGCCCCGATTCGCCGGCACGACGCGCGGCGGACGCCGCCATTCAATGCATCGGGTGCGCGGTGTGCTATGCGTCCTGTGACGTGGTCGCGTGGAATCCAAAGTATCTTGGCCCGGCAGCACTCAACCGCGCATGGACGCTTGTTCGAGATGAACGCGATGGCGAACGACGGCAAAGGCTCTCCGCCGTCGTCGGCGATGCCGGCTGCCATGCTTGCCACACGCACACCCTATGCACCGAACGCTGCCCGATGCATCTGTCGCCCACGACCTCCATTGCCGGGCTCAAACGTGCCGCCGCCATCGCCGCTCTGAGAGGCGAGCTGTGAGCCCGCGCGGAGAGATGCGTGTTTGGCTTGCGCAGCGAGCGACAGCGGCCGTGCTCGCAGTATGTGTGACAGTACATCTCGTAACCTTGATCGTCGCGGTTCATGGGGGCTTGAGCGCTGCGGCGATCCTCGGCCGCACCCGCGGCAGCCCGGGGTGGATGACGTTCTACGCAGTGTTCGTCGTTTGCGCAGCGATTCATGCGCCGCTGGGACTGCGCACCATCGCCGCGGAGTGGCTGTCATGGAGAGGCCGTGCGGCAGATGCCGCATGTACCGCGTTCGGCATCGTAGTGCTGGTGTTGGGTTTTCGGGCCGTCGCGGCGGTGACGCTATGATTCGAACCGATTGGCGCAATCGCGGTCATTCTGCCTATTGGGCATTCCTCATTCACCGCATTTCGGGATTGTTGCTCGCGTTCTTCCTGCCGTTGCATTTTCTTGCGCTCGGCCAGGCTCTGAGCGGTGAAAGCGCGCTCGACGCTTTTCTTGCCTGGACCGAGCGACCTCTGCTGAAGCTTTCCGAGATCGTGCTTGTTTTTCTGCTCGCCGCGCATCTCACGGGGGGCCTGCGCCTGCTCTCGATCGAGTTCGTCGGCTGGCATCGAGAGTCGCAAAAGGCGTTGCTCGCTGTCGCCGGCGGCGTCGCGGCCTTCTGCGCACTGCTCTACGCGCTCAACCTCGCCTAAATCACCGATGCGCATCGAAGCTCAAGTCATCGAAGACGTCGCCAAGGACCTTTACATCCGGGCGCTCAAGATCCTGCCCGACGACATCAAGCGTGGCTTCGCCGCACTCGCGCAGCGCGAGACGACGCCGAAGGCGCGCGAAGTTCTCGGCACCATGATCCATAACATTGAGGTGGCCGAAGCGACCGACAATCTGCTCTGTCAGGACACCGGCATCCCGATATACAACGTCACGCTCGGCCGCAACGTTGAAGTGGACGGTCCCGCGCTGAAGGCTGCCATCCGCCGCGGATGCGAGCGGGCGACGCGCGAGCATCCGCTGCGCTCATCCATCGTTCACCCACTGACACGCAGGAACGAGCAGACTTCCTGCGGCATCGGAGTGCCGGTGATCGACGTCGACTATGCGCCCGACTTCGACGGACTCAGGATCGAAATGATTCCGAAAGGCAGCGGGTCTGAGAACAACTCGTGGCTCAAGATGGCAGTTCCTGCGGAAGGCATCG
>VBCY01000550.1 GCA_005882995.1 Betaproteobacteria bacterium | reverse complement strand
CGCAAGCTTCCGGCGCCTGCGGCGGAGTAATGCCATCGCCTCTCCCTCCGCCCTCACCCCTGCCCCTCTCCCGGCGGGAGAGGGGTTCACCAGTCGTCTGGCGAAAGACATCGCCCTCACCCCTGCCCCTCTCCCAGCAGGAGAGGGGTTCACCAGTCGTCGCTCGTCAAACCAGCGCTTTGCCGAGCGCGGCTTCGAGCCGTGCGAGCCCTTCGAGAATCTCGTCGAGGCTGATTACCAGAGAGGGCGCGATGCGCACGACGTCGGGGCCCGCCATGAGCACAATCAGACCGGCATCGGCCGCGGCGTTCATGACATCGCCCGCCTTGCCTTGCCATGGCGACTTGAGCTCGCAGCCGAGCCAGACGCCTTCTCCGCGGATGTCGGCGAAGGCTTCTCGGCGCTCGTTCATGGTGCGCAAGCCTTCCATGAACAGCGCGTGGCGCGCTCTGACGCCGTCGAGCACTTCGGTGGTATTGACGATGTCGAACACGGCGCAGGCGACGGCGCAGGCCAGGGGATTGCCGCCGAAGGTCGTTCCATGCACGCCCACCGAAAACGCGCTGGCGATCTCCGCCGTCGTCAGCATGGCGCCGATGGGAAATCCACCGCCCAGGCCCTTGGCGGAAGTGAGGATGTCCGGGACGACGCCCTTTTGCATATACGAGAACAGCGCGCCGGTGCGCCCCATTCCGCTCTGGATCTCGTCGAATATCAATAGCGCGTCATGCTCGTCGCACAACCGCCTGGCTGCAGTGAGAAATTCCGGCGTCCCGGGAATCATCCCTCCTTCGCCCTGCATCGGCTCGAGGAGGACCGCGCAGATGTCGTCGCCGCCCTCTTCTGCGAACGCCGCCTCGAGGCCCGATACGTCGTTGTAGCGGATGTGGGTGAAGCCGGTCGGCGGCGGCCCGAATCCTGACGCGTATTTCGCCTGACCTCCGGCTGCGACCGTGAAGAAGGTGCGGCCATGAAAGGAGTTAAGCGTCGATACCACTCGGAATTTCTCGACGCCGAAATGATCGTGAGCATAGCGGCGCGCCAGCTTGAGCGCTGCTTCGTTGGCTTCGGCGCCGGAGTTGCAGAAAAAGGCGCGCTCCGCGAAGGTCGAATCCACGAGCTTTTTCGCAAGCCGCAGCGCCGGCTCGTTGGTCATCCAGTTCGATACGTGCCAGATGGTGCGGGCCTGCTCGGTCAGTGCGCGCACGATGGCGGGGTGGCAGTGGCCGAGCGCTGTAACGGCGACGCCGCTGGCGAAGTCGATGTACATGCGGCCCCGCTGATCCCACACTCGCGATCCTTCGCCGCGCACCGGAATGAAGGGAGCGGGCGCAAAGCACGGCACCATCAGCTCGTCAAACATCCCCCGCGTGACAGGCAGCGATTCGGAGGCCTCCGCGAGGGAGATACTGCGCGCGGCGATGGCGACGGACGACGAAGGAGGCGTCACTGAAATAGTTTCTCTACTCAAGCTCACATTGTAGACGAATTGGGCATGAACATGCCGGATCGAGCCTTCGGGGTGTTCGCGATGCCATTGTCCGTCCAGTGATTCTTCATTTCCGATCGAACGCCCTTACAATATTGCTGTACCGGCACTCCGCCATGATGTAAAGCCGGCATCGCATCGATCGGCCCCCGGACCTCAACGCTTAAGACAAACCGAAATGATGCAATTCATTCGACCGCGCGTGGTTTCGTCAGCCCGGCGAAGGCCGGGGCCCAAGTGCTTGAGCATTGCGCCCGCGGCAGCGCTCATGTTCCTCAGCCTGACGACCGGCCCGACCTGCGGACAGCAGATGAGTGGACAGGAAGCTCCCGTCAAGCCGAGAGTCTATGCACTGCTCGGCGCCGTGGGAGCGCAATTCAGCCTGGTCTCCGAAGTGCAGACCACGGGCAGCCATCTTTCACCGTACAGACGCAAAACCATCGAAGCATTGAACGATGTACTCAATCGTCTCGCTTTGCATGGTCTGGACAATGCGATCGAAAAGCTTGAACCGGAAAGCAAGCGGATTTACTTGACCCTCGCTTTTCCGACAATGCATGGTGTCGCGCCGCCACAACGCGAGACTGCTCTGATGAGCGAGATCCAATCAGCGCTGAAGGAAATGCCACAGCGGCTCGAATGGGACAGGATCGTAGTGGCGACTCCGGCCTACGGCGCGCTGGAAAAGAGCGGCATCGCGGGCAAGTTGCGGGGGTTTGGACTGTTCATTGAACCGCTGTGTCAAGGAGGATGCGGGACGCTGCCCGGCGTCCTGTTAGGCGAAGACGGTGTCGAGGCCATGACATCGGACGACAAGATCATAAGAGCCAGAACCTACATCGCTCCGTTTTCCTACATTGACGTTTGGGTTCTCGATGCGAAAACGCTGACGGTGCTCGATCGACAGGAAGGATTCGATAGCCAGAAATTGGCCGATCCGAGTTACAAGCCGTTGGACCTGAGCCAAAGCGCGGCGCAGAACTACCTCTTGGGCCGCGTCTCGAGCCTCGTCGAGCGGTCGGTTGGGGACGCCGTCACGCGTTCAGTGATAGGTAGCAAGCGTGGGAAGGTGGAGTTCGGCGACATCAAGGAAGTGGAGCCCAACCCGCAAAAATAGGGAAGCTCTCATGACTTAACGACCTGTGTCCACGGCCGGAGGGGGCGAAACGCGCTGGAACACAGGACCGCCAGCGTAAGTGAAATAAATTTTGCGCTGACTGTTCGCAACAAGCATCCGATGAGCGCGCAGAAAGTCGACGCCGAGCAGCATCGCCGCGGCGCCTCCCACCTTGACCATCACCTGGCTGCCTTGCGGAGCGTACTTCGCGTCCCTGAAGAGATCGCCAAAGACAATCGAGGTGTCGGCGATCCGCTCGTCGCCGATGGAGAAGCTTTGGAAGGGACCGATCCAGTATTCGACCTTCTTCCTGCCGAGGCCGGAGCCTGCACCCACAGCGACGACGCCCGGCGTGGATGGCGTGACTCCCAGGTTGGCCGCTGTCGAACTGTCCAGCAAGGAAATGCCCGCGCCGGAATCGAGCAACGCGCGCAGCGGTTGTCCGTTGACCTTCACGGTGAACCGCATTTGTGGGCGCGATTCGTCAACCGGTTCCAGGTCAACTTGCTGCGCTATGTTGGGCGCCCAATACGCCAGCGAGACACCGTCGCAATCCTTGGGCTGGTACAGCCTGACCGCCGCATGGGAGAGGTCGAATTCGACATCTAGGTTGTGGAAAAAATCGTTGCCCAGCAGGACGTCCATGTCTTCGCCGAATTCATGTTCGCCGCCGACTAGCATCCGCCAACTCTTGCGGGTCGCTTTGCCGATCTTGATCTCATCGACAAGCGTGGATTCGACGTCTGTTTCGCCTCCGATGCCGAACATGCGTACGCCCCTGACCCGGTCGCGGCGCAAGCCCAGTCGCTCTGCGGCAGATCGGAAAATCAAGGTTCGCGTCGCGCCCGTGTCCAACACGATGCCGATCTTGTGGCCGTTGAGCTCGCCATCGACGATGAGCTTGTTATGCGTCAGGCGGACCGGGAGCTCAGCGACCTGGAACATCCTGCAGTCGGAAGTTGCTCCGACCGCAATGCTCGTCACCATCGCGACGCCGAGGGCGAGCGATGCTGCGATAATAGAGTGACCCTTGATCAATTTGCGGAATCGTCGCGTTGCCGCACGTTGGTGCCCATTCTAGAAGAATTGCCGGTTAGCTGATGAACCCTCGTCTGTGCGTGCTCGTCGCTGCGGTCGCACTCGCCGCAGCGGTGGCCCTCGGCGCATTCGGCGCTCATGCCTTCAAAGCAAGGCTCGCTCCAGAATCCTTCGCCGTGTACCAGACCGCAGTCCAGTATCACTTCTGGCACGCGCTCGGGCTACTGGGCGTGGGCATTCTCATGGCGCAATGGGCGACGGCGCAGGAGCTTGCCTGGTCGGCGTGGCTGCTGATGGCAGGTCTCATGCTTTTCTGTGGCAGCCTTTACCTGCTCGCCCTGACCGGCGCGCGATGGCTTGGTGCACTGACGCCCATCGGCGGCGGAGCGTTCATCGCGGCGTGGCTGGTCCTGGCATGGGTTGCATTGCGGCGGTGAAGGAACGCGCCATCAAAGCGCAGTCGCCTCCCAAAGGCAGGAGGAGTCACCTCCGAAAGGGAGGGGCGATAATAACGAACCCCTCTCCCGCTGGGAGAGGGGCAGGGGTGAGGGAAGGCATGAGGCGCAGCATTCCCTCACCCGACGCGCTCTCGCGCGTCGGCCTCTCCCAGAGGGAGAGGCGACAAAAGAGAACCCTTCTCCCTCTGGGAGAGGGGCAGGGGTGAGGGAAGACCTGTCAAGCAATCGCAAAAATCCTTCGTACGTCCGATACGACCACGCCGACGTGCGTCGCTTGATCACTCATCGGGATCGGCTCTCGAAGGCTCGCGCAGAACATGCAATCCCTGAACAGCCATCGGACACAATGACATCGCTTCAATCACTTCTGAACATCGAGCTGCCGATCGTTCAAGCGCCCATGGCCGGCGTTCAGGGCAGCGCTCTGGCTGTCGCAGTCGCCAACGCCGGCGGGCTGGGCTCGTTGCCCTGCGCCATGCTCACGCTCGATGCCATGCGCAATGAATTGGCGGCCATCAAGGCACAGACGTCCAAGCCCTTCAACGTCAACTTCTTCTGCCATGCGCCTCCCCTTCCCGATGTCGAACGCGAGACCGCATGGCGAGCGGCACTCTCGCCCTATTACCGGGAGTTCGGTCTCGATGTTAGCAACTTGCCCGCGGGTGCCGGGCGAGCACCTTTCAGTCACGAAGCCGCCGACGTGCTGAACGAGATTCGCCCCGCAGTGGTCAGCTTTCATTTCGGCTTGCCGTCGGATGAGCTGCTTGAACGCGTTCGCGCGTGCGGATCGAAGATCTTCTCCTCGGCAACAACTGTGCAAGAGGCCCTCTGGCTCGAGTCACATGGAGTCGATGGGATCATTGCGCAAGGTCTGGAGGCAGGCGGGCATCGAGGGATGTTCCTGTCGACGGACATCACAACCCAGGTTGGCACCTTCGCGCTCCTGCCGCAAATCGTAGCGGCCGTGAAGAAGCCGGTCATTGCGGCGGGCGGCATCGCGGACGCCAAAAGCGTTGCCGCGGCGCTCGCGCTGGGCGCTGCGGGCGTGCAGGTCGGAACGGCTTATCTGCTCTGCCCCGAAGCGAAGACAAGCGCGGTGCATCGCGCGGCTTTGAAGAGCGAGATGGCTCGTCATACCGCGCTCACCAATCTTTTCACCGGCCGGCCGGCGCGGGGCATTGTGAATCGTCTGATGAGGGAGCTCGGCCCGATGAGCGCTGCAGCGCCCGCGTTTCCGCTGGCGACCGCCGCAATTGGTCCGCTACGCGCTGCAGCGGAAGCCCGCGGGAGCGGCGACTTCTCACCGTTGTGGGCGGGGCAGAATGCGAGCGGATGCACGGAAGTGCCCGCTGCCGAGCTCACGCGGGGATTGGTGGGCTCCGGCGCTTGACGGCATCCTCATGTACATATAGTGTACATGTACATCGCGCTTCCGGAGCTCCCCAAATGCAAGCAAAGATCGAGGCTCTCACCGGTCGCGTGATCCGCCTCGAAGCTCAGCTCGAGCTGATGGTGGAAGGAGCGCTGATCCGACGACTCAAGTCGAGCTGACGGCCCCAGGATCTCGAGCGTGCTTCCAGGGGCCGTGCTTAACGCAGGGCGAGGCCGATAGCGCGCCGGTCGCCGGCGGTGATGCGCGTGCCG
>VBCY01000548.1 GCA_005882995.1 Betaproteobacteria bacterium | reverse complement strand
TACTGGCATAATCGCGGACTATTCGTGCTGGGCCGCCAGGTGTGCACCGAGGCGCTTGCTCGACCCGGCGCCGACCGTTCAATAAGCAAAGCTCGCGCGCTGCTTTCGCTTGGGGTGGTTCAGCGCCTGTCCGGCAGAGTCCCCGATGCGATTGAACCACTCAAGGAGGCGCTCACCATCGCCGGCGAACATGACGACGAGGATCTGATCGCCTTGTGCCTGAACCACCTCGCGTGGGCGCGACTATACTGCGGAGATCTTACCGATGCCTTGGAGTACGCCGAGAAACAGCTGACAGTCGCCAGACGCCTCGGCCCAGCGCACGTGAGCATTGCCCTCCAGACCAAAGCCTTGATCTGCCGGATGCGATGCGATTTCGACGCGGCCGCGGCCTACCTCGACGAGGCGCTAGCGGGACACGATTCTGACAATCGCGAACGGTCGCACGTCCTTCTGGAACAAATTGTCCGCGTATCGATTGCGCGCGGCAGATTAGATCGTGCGACACAACCGCTCGTCGAATCAATTCGCGTTTCCCGTGAGTTAGATTCCCAATTCCGGGCAATACTCAGCATCGATCTTGCCGCGCTTCTCGCTGCGGCAAACAGTGAGTGGGAACGCGCGGTGCGCCTGCAGTCTGTCTTCGACGCAACGCTCGACCGGATGGGTGGGCTCCGAAATATCCTCATCGACGATGCGGTCCTCGAGGAACTGCGAAAGAAGCCGCGCCAGATGCTCGGCAAGGACTGGTACGAAGCTGCCTACGCAGATGGTCGCAATGTCACGACAGAGCAGGCAATGAGCGAGACGATTGCTTGGCTGGAGCGTGACGGCGAGGTGTAGCTCGTGACCAAATTCATGATCAACAAGGACGGCGCCACCTTCTACCTGAACGGCAACACGTGGTTCAGGCCGGCGCATGGCGCAAACGGAGTCTTCTACACTGTCGTTCCGACTCCCTGACGCGGCGGCGGGCGATCGTCCAAGGTACGCAGGCATGAACGTTGAACGTCCGCTCTTGCTCGCGGCGATTGGCCGCTTCGGGTCTTGGATTCAACCGATGGAAGCAACACACTAGAAACTGCGTAAGCAGGAGGAGTGTTGCAGATGAGGCAACGGCCACGGATCTATTACACGGAAAGCCAGAAGGCGCTCATGTGGGAGCGCTGGCAGAAAGGCGATTCTCTCCAGCAGATTGCCCAGCTGTTTGATCGAAAC
>VBCY01000547.1 GCA_005882995.1 Betaproteobacteria bacterium | reverse complement strand
GTATAGGGACAAGAGATTCTTTTGGAGGAAGCAATGAAGGTGATGTATCGGGTCCTGGCTGGGATGCTTCTCGGTTGCGCTGTAGGCTCGGGCGCGACGCTCGCGGCGACGTTCCGCTTTGCCGATCAGGGCGATGCGCTGTCGATGGACCCTCACTCGCTCAACGAGTCGCTGCAACTCAACGTCACCGGCAACATGTACGAGCCGCTGGTAGGTCGAGGCAAGAAGCTCGAGCTGGTGCCACTGCTGGCGACATCCTGGAAGCAGACCGCGCCGACAGTCTGGCGCTTCATTTTCTCGTACCAGCGCTCCAAAGATGACGGCTCCGACATGAAGACCAAGATCGCGTCGGTCAAGGAAGTGAGAAAGATCGACGACTACACCGTCGAGTTTGTTACCAACGATCCTTTTCCCATTCTTCCCGACACCATCAGCACCTGGTACATGATGAGCAAGACGTGGTGCGAAAAGAACAATGGGATGACGCCGGTCGATGTGCGAAAGGGCAAGGAGAACGGCACCACGCTGCACGCGAACGGAACCGGTCCGTTCATGCTCAAGTCGCGCGAGCCTGGCATCCGCACCGTGATGGTGACGTATCCCGGCTACTGGGGCGGCAAGATCGAGGGCAACGTCACGGAGGCGATTTTCACGCCGATCAAGAACGACGCGACACGCGTCGCGGCGCTCGTTTCCGGTGAAATCGACATGATGGAGCCGGTGCCGTTGCAAGACATCGACAAGCTCAAGAGCAACCCGGAGACCGTGGTTCTCCAGGGTCCCGAGCTGCGAACCATTTTCCTGGGCATGGATCAGTCGCGCGACGAGCTGCTGTTCTCCAGCGTCAAGGGCAAGAACCCGTTCAAGGACAAACGCGTACGGCAGGCGTTCTACCAGGCGATTGACGAGGCCGCCATCGCCAAGACCATCATGCGCGGCGCGGCCACCCCGTCGGGCCTGATGATCGCGCCGGGTATCCGCGGGTTCCCGGCGGATCTGTATCCTCGACTGCCCTACGATCCCGCGGCCGCAAAAAAGCTGCTCGCCGAGGCCGGGTATCCGAACGGCTTCGAAGTCGGCATGAACTGCCCCAACGATCGCTACGTCAATGACGCCTCGATCTGCCAGGCGGTGGCGGCAATGCTCGCCAAGGTCGACATCAAGGTCAACCTGATGGCGGAGACCAAGGTCAACTATTTTCCGAAAATCCTTGCGCGCAATACCTCGTTCTACATGCTCGGTTGGACGCCGGATTCCTACGACGCCCAGAACGCGATCTACGCGCTGATGACGACCCCGGCCCCGGGTGGAGCAGGGCTTTTCAATCTCGGTACTTACAGCAACAAGCGCGTCGACGAGTTGGGAGCGCAGATAGCGTCCGAGCTCGACGAGACCAAGCGCAATGCGATGATTCATGAGCTGTTCAAGATCCATCAGGACGATATCGGCCACATTCCTCTGCACCAGCAGGCGCTCGCCTGGGTCACTCGCAACAATATTCAGCTGGTCCAACTTGCGGACAACAACAATTGGCTCAAATGGATCATCGTGAAGTGATGCCGGTCGACGCCGCGCCGGCGATCGCTCCTGCGGTCGTCGCGCCAACTGCGGCCACGCCCGCTGCCAACATGGCGCGTCTTGCACGCGGCTGGGATAGCGATCTCGCATACAGCTTTCGTCGCTCGCCAGTGGCGGTTGTCTCCGCGATCGTGCTGATCATCTGCCTCGGCGCGGCGCTGTTCGCGCCGTGGGTCGCACCGCATAACCCGTTTGACCTGGCAACACTCAATCTGCTGGACGCGCTCACACCGCCGCACGGCCTTCCGGGAGCGAAGCCCGAATATCTCCTGGGTACCGATGATCAGGGACGCGACGTCCTCTCGGCGATCATGTTCGGCGCGCGCGTCTCGCTGCTGGTCGGCCTGGCTGCGGTGGTGCTGGCGATGCTGCTCGGGGTGAGTCTGGGACTCATCGCCGGCTACGGCGGCGGCAAGATCGATGGATTCATCATGCGTGTGGCTGACGTGCAACTTTCCTTTCCGGCGATTCTGATCGCGCTGTTGGTCGATGGAGTGGCTCGGGCGGTCCTGCCTCGCGACGCCCATGGCTCGATCGCGGTCTTCGTATTGGTGCTGGCGATCGGCGTTTCCAATTGGCCGCAATATGCGCGTACCGTTCGCGGGTCAACCATGGTGGAGAAGAGCAAGGAGTACATCCAGGCAGCGCGGGTCATCGGCATTCGACCGCTCGGCATCATGTGGCGGCATCTCTTGCCGAACGTTCTGGGACCGGTGCTGGTGCTGGCGACGATCAACATCGCCACCGCGATCCTGACTGAAGCGACACTTTCCTTTTTGGGCGTCGGCGTTCCGCCCACCGAGCCATCGCTTGGCACGCTGATCCGCATCGGCAATGATTTTCTTTTTTCCGGCGAATGGTGGATCACGATCTTCCCCGGGGCCGCATTGGTGATCATGGTGCTGGCGATCAACCTTCTGGGCGACTGGCTGCGCGATGCGCTCAATCCCAAGCTGCGGTGACGAAGCGCGTCGGGAGGCGCATCGCCGATCATGACGCTACCGATTCCCGAAGTCGATCGGCTGCAACAGCGAAGTGACCGTGCGGCGCCGATCGCCGGACGTGCAACGCTGGCGAACACTGTCGCGCCACTGCTCACCGTCGAAGAGCTCCGCGTCGAATTTCCTTCGCGCGATGTGACGCTCGTCGCCGTCGATGGCGTGTCGTTCTCGATCACGCCGGGAGAGGTCCTGGGCGTGGTGGGAGAATCCGGCGCCGGCAAATCCGTTACCGGCGCTGCAGTCATCGGCCTGATTGACCCGCCGGGCCGCATTGCCGGTGGCCGCATCATGCTCGGCGACCGGCGAATCGACAATCTCCCGCCCGAGGCGATGCGACGCGTGCGAGGGCGCGAGATCGGCGCCGTCTTTCAGGATCCGCTGACTTCACTCAATCCGCTGTACACCGTCGGACGACAATTGATCGAGACGATCACGACCCATCTCGATCTCTCGCCGCGGGCGGCACATAAGCGGGCGCTGGAGCTGCTCGCCGAAGTTGGCATTCCAGCACCGAAGCGGCGCATCGACCAATATCCGCATCAGTTCTCCGGCGGCATGCGGCAACGGGTGGTGATCGCGCTCGCCCTCGCGGCGAGTCCGAAGCTCATCATTGCCGACGAGCCCACCACGGCGCTGGACGTGTCGATCCAGGCGCAGATCATCATGCTGCTGAAAAGGCTCTGCCGCGACCACGGCACTGCGGTGATGCTCATTACGCACGACATGGGCGTCATCGCCGAGACGGCGGATCGGGTTGCAGTGATGTACGCCGGGCGGATCGTGGAAATCGGTCCGGTAAGCGATGTTATCCATCGTCCTGCACACCCCTATACGCGCGGACTGATGGGTTCGATTCCATCCATTGCAGCGGATCGTGAATCGCTGGCGCAGATCGACGGGACAATGCCCCGGCTCAATGCGATTCCGCCAGGATGCGCCTTTCATCCGCGTTGCCCGCACGTTTTCGACCGCTGTCGCAGAGAGCGCCCGGAGCTCATGCCGGTCGGTCCGACATTCGCCGCCTGCTGGCTGCACGTCCACTGATAACGCCATGCCGACAAGCGCACAACCGCTGGTGGAACTCGAAAACGTGGCGCGGTACTTCGACGTCTCGCCACCGTGGCTGAACCGCATCCTTGAACGCCAGCGCCGGCAGGTGCTCAAGGCGGTCGATGGTGTGAGCTTCAGCGTGGCTAAAGGAGAAACGCTTGGGCTGGTCGGCGAATCCGGCTGCGGCAAATCCACCGTGGCGCGTTTGATCGTCGGCCTCTACCGCCCGACGAGGGGCGAAATCCGCTTTGCGGGCCGCCGCATCGATGCCGCCGGCCCGGACCCCGCTGTGCGGCGAGCCATGCAGATGATCTTCCAGGATCCGTACGCCAGCTTGAATCCCCGCTGGCGCGTCGCGGACATCGTGGCCGAACCGATCCGTGCCCACGGGCTCGCCAGGAGCAGCCGCGACATCAACGCTCGCGTCGGCTCGCTGCTCGAGCAAGTGGGGCTTGCTTCCGCGGACGGCGCAAAGTATCCACATCAATTCTCGGGCGGCCAGCGCCAGCGCATCTCGATTGCACGTGCGCTGGCAACGCAGCCCGCGTTTCTCATCTGCGACGAGCCCACTTCCGCACTGGATGTTTCGGTGCAGGCGCAGGTGCTCAATCTCATGCGCCGCCTGCAGCGCGAGCTCGGGCTTTCGTACCTGTTCATCTCCCACAACCTCGCAGTCGTCCATCACGTCGCCGATCGCGTGGGCGCCATGTACCTTGGACGCATCGTCGAGCTTGCGCCCGTGAACGTGTTGTTCACTTCGCCCCAGCATCCGTACACGCGCATGTTGCTTGCCGCAGTTCCGGATTTGACTCGAACCGGAATGCCGCGCACGGCGGTGGCCGGCGAGGTTCCCAATCCGCTCGATCCTCCCAAGGGCTGCGCGTTCCATCCGCGCTGTCCTTATGCGGATGAGCGCTGCCGTCGCGAGGTGCCGCGGCTCAAGCACGTTGCAGGCGACGCCGACGTGACCGTCGCCTGCCATGCCGTTGAAGAGGGCCGGCTTGCGCAGGAAGCATTCACAGCTGCATAAGACGCGAGGCGCGACGAAAGCATCGGCTATAATTGCGCTCTGATAGCGGGCGCCTTCGGCGGCCGCAACGGAGAAACCCGCGCAACACGCCTGCCCTGGCGGTGTGGCGCCGTGCAAAGAATCTCAATTGCGTCTGACTCAGATCAAGCTGGCCGGCTTCAAGTCCTTCGTCGACCCGACCAGCATCGCGACTCCGGGGCAGCTCGTCGGCATCGTCGGTCCCAACGGTTGCGGAAAGTCGAACGTCATCGATGCCGTGCGTTGGGTGCTGGGCGAATCACGCGCATCCGCCTTGCGTGGCGAATCCATGCAGGACGTCATTTTCAACGGCGCCGGTGACCGGGCGCCAGTCGGTCGCGCCTCGGTCGAGCTGTTTTTCGACAACAGCCAGGGGCGCATCGGCGGGCAATGGGGCGTCTACGGCGAACTGTCGATCAAGCGGGTGCTGACGCGCGACGGCGACTCCACGTATTACATCAACAACATCCCGGTTCGCCGTCGCGACATCCACGACGTGTTCCTCGGCACGGGGCTGGGACCGCGGGCTTACGCCATCATCGAGCAGGGCATGATCTCGCGGGTGATCGAAGCCAAGCCGGAAGAACTGCGCGTTTTTCTCGAGGAGGCCGCGGGCGTATCGAAGTACAAGGAGCGACGCCGGGAGACCGAAGGCAGGCTCTCCGATACACGCGAGAACCTGGCTCGAGTGCAGGACATACGGCAGGAACTTAGCAGCCAGCTCGAAAGGCTCGACGCACAGGCCAAGGTCGCGAACGAGTACCGCGATCTCGAAGCTCGCCTGAAGCAGGCGCAACACCTGCTGTGGTATTCGAAGCAGCAGGACGCGGTGCGGATGCGGGAGCGCCATGCCACCGAGCTCGCGAACTTGAGCGCCGGCTTTGAAGCGTTGCAGTCAGAGCTGCGCGCCGTGGAAAATCGCCTCGAGAGCCTGCGTGCCGAGCACTACGCGGCAGGCGACGAACTGCATGAAAAGCAGGGCGCTTTCTACGCGGCCAATGCCGAAGTCACGCGACTCGAGCAGCAGCTCGCTTTTGCGCGCGAAAGCGAGGGCCGCCTCGCCCAACAGGCAGCGCAGATCAACGAGCAGATCGCAGCGATTGCCGCGCAGATCGGGGCCACAGATGAGAATACGCGCTCCGGCGAGCATGAGCTGGAAGCCGCTATCGCGCGCCGGGAGGTTGCGGAGGATGAGCAACGCGTCGCCGCCCAGGCCATGACACCGCTCGAGTCGCGGATCGCGGAGGTTGCGAGCGCGGTGGCCGCCGTTCAACAACGCATCAGCGACGTCGAGCAGGCGATCCGCGTCGCGGAAACCCGTCGCGAGAACGCAGACAAGGCGCTGAACGCGCTCGCCCAGCGTCGGGAACGCCTGGAAGCG
>VBCY01000111.1 GCA_005882995.1 Betaproteobacteria bacterium | reverse complement strand
TCGAGCATGAATTGGCCCGAGATCGCCGCATGCATGACCTGATCCGAGAAGCATATCCACGTCGTGCCAGGAGCAAATCGGACGATCTGCTGCCGGCAGCGACGCTGATAGTCGGTATCGGCTTTGGCACAGTCGTGCAAGCCGAGCATGAGGTGATCGTAGTGGCTACGCACGCCTTTGGTGAGACGCATAGCCGCAAGCATGGCAGCTTCTCCGGGGATTTTCCGACGCACGCGCGGTAGGAAGGTCCGCGCCATCGCAATGAACTCTTCCCCGACGCGCCACACCCGATCTTCGCTGGGGTTCACGTTGCAAAAAATCCGCAGGATGCGTTCACCGCGGTTGGGGCGAGAGGGAAAGGCATCGATGTGGAGGCGAGAGTCGTCCTTGCGCCAGGATACTGCGCGGCCGACCGCCGGTTGCGGCCGATAGCTGGTGCGAGCACGCTTGGCGTAGGGCGCGTATCTCGGAAACAGCGCGGTGACAAGATCCGCCGCGCAGGTCGCGAAGCGCACAATCATCCGCGTGAGTTGCGCCAGGTCGTCGGCCGCTCCGCGTGCGCCCTTGAGCGCCGCGCCTTCGAGGCTGATGTTTTTGGCGCGACCGTCCGACCAACGCGCATCAAGGAAGCGACGCTCATGGTCGTCGAGCGTAAAGGCAAGGTGCGGAAGCACCAGCACGCCGCCCCCTTCCACGGCACGCACTGCTGATTGCTGCGCGTCCGGACTAACCGCAGGTTGCCAGCTCGCGAAATCAAGCGAGACAATTTGCGTCATCCAGCCCCTAGCGTGGCAATTCCGACGCGCCGGTCAAAAACTCGTCGATGGCGCGCGCGCACTGCCTGCCTTCGCGAATCGCCCAGACCACTAGCGACTGGCCGCGCCGTGAATCGCCGGCGGCGAACACCTTCGGCATCGATGTGCGATAACTGTCGGTATCTGCGGCGACGTTGCCCCGCGCATCGTATTTCACGCCGAGCTCGTCGAGCATGCCCGAGTGCACCGGATGCAGATAGCCCATCGCCAGCAACACGAGATCCGCCTTGAGTTCGAAGTCGGTTCCCGGCAGCTCGACGAGCTTTCCATCCCTCCAGGTCACCCGGCAAGCCACCAGCGCCTTGAGCGCTCCGCGCTGACCCTTGAGCGCTTTGGTCTGAACCGCCCAGTCACGCTGACATCCTTCCTCGTGCGAGGCCGAGGTCCGAAGCTTCATCGGCCAGTACGGCCAGACCAACGGCTTGTTCTCGTGTTGCGGCGGCTGGGGCAGCAATTCGAACTGCGTCACCGAAAGCGCACCTTGGCGATTAGAGGTTCCAACGCAATCCGAGCCGGTGTCCCCGCCACCGATGACGATGACGTGTTTGCCCTTGGCTGTGAGCGGCGCCACGCCGCTATCGCCTGCCACGCGGCGATTCTGGAGCGGCAAAAAGTCCATTGCGAAATGCACACCGTCCAGCTCGCGCCCTGGCACCTCAAGATCCCGCGGATGCTCCGAGCCGGCGGTAATCGCCACGGCGTCGAACTCGTTCATGAGGCCAAGCGCCGGGACGTCTGAGCCGACGTGTACGTTGACGCGAAAATCCACACCTTCGGCGCGCATCTGCTCGACGCGACGGTCGATGTGACGCTTCTCCATCTTGAAATCGGGGATCCCGTAGCGCAACAGGCCGCCGATGCGGTCGCTCTTTTCAAAAAGGACGACATCGTGCCCGGCTCGCGCGAGTTGCTGCGCGCACGCCATGCCTGCGGGACCGGATCCGACCACCGCGACTCGATTGCCGGTTCTCCTTGACGGAAGTTGAGGAACGACCCAGCCCTCCTGCCATCCCTTGTCGATAATGAAGTGCTCGATCGACTTGATCCCGACCGGATCATCGTTGATGTTGAGTGTGCACGCGGCTTCGCATGGCGCGGGGCACACCCGACCGGTGAATTCGGGGAAGTTGTTGGTTGAATGCAATACGTCGAGCGCCCTACGCCATTGATGGCGATACGTGAGATCGTTCCAGTCCGGAATGATGTTGTTGACCGGACAGCCCGTCTGGCAGAACGGGATGCCGCAGTCCATGCAGCGCGCACCCTGCTTCGCCGCTTCATTCTCCTTGAGCGTCTGAATGAACTCGTGATAGGTGCGCACACGCTCGTCGACCGGCAGCGCCACCTCGTGGACGCGGGCAAGCTCCATGAATCCGGTGACCTTGCCCACTACGCCACCTGTCTTTGCTTGGCGGCGGCCTGCTTGCCAGCGACTTGTTTGACGTAGAGTTCTCCCAGCGCACGCTTGTACTCATTCGGGAAGATCTTGACGAACCGGCCGCGCACGGCGTCCCAATGGTCGAGGAGTGCCAGCGCACGGGTACTGCCGGTGAACTGCAGGTGCCGCTCGATCATGCCTCGCAACAACACGATGTCGCATTCGCCGCCGTGGCGAAGGCGTCCCCTGCCTGCCATGGCGAGTTCTTCTTCCATCCTTAACTGCTCGGCTTCAGAAAGCACCGGTTCGAGCGTCACCATCGACAGGTTGCAGCGTTGAGCGAACGTGCCGTCTTCGTCGTAGACATAGGCGATGCCGCCGCTCATTCCGGCAGCGAAATTGCGACCGGTGCGACCCAGCACGGCGACGGTACCGCCGGTCATGTATTCGCAACCATGGTCACCCGTGCCCTCCACGACGGCCACGGCACCGGAGTTGCGTACACAAAATCGCTCGCCGGCGATGCCGCGGAAGTAGGCCTCTCCATCGACCGCGCCGTACATGACGGTATTGCCGATGACGATGTTCTCGTCGGGTTTGGCCGGAGACGTCGGGTCTGGATACACGACGAGGCGGCCTCCGGACAGGCCCTTGCCGACGTAATCGTTGGTCGCGCCCTGCAGCTCGAAACTGATGCCGCGCGCGAGGAACGCGCCGAAGCTTTGTCCGGCGGTCCCGGTGAAGGCGACATGCACTGTATCCTCAGGCAGCCCGTCGTGACCGTAACGGCGAGCGACGATGCCGGAGAGCATGGCGCCGACCGAGCGATGCGCGTTGCGAATGCGATATTCGAGACGGATCGGCTTGCCTTCCTTGATCGCGGCGCTCGCGTCCGCGATCAGGCGATGATCGAGCGCGCGCGAGAGTCCGTGGTCCTGCTGTTCGCAATGGTAGCGCGCCACTTCTGGCGGCATCGCCGGTTGATAGAACACGCGCGAGAAATCGAGTCCGCGCGCTTTCCAGTGATCAACGCCTTTGCGCATGTCCAGCAAATCGCTGCGCCCGATGAGGTCGCTGAAGCGGCGAATCCCGAGCTTGGCCATGAGCTCGCGCACCTCTTCCGCAACGAAGAAGAAAAAGTTGACGACGTGCTCGGGCTGCCCCTCGAATTTCTTGCGCAGTTCGGGATCCTGAGTCGCGATGCCAACGGGGCAGGTGTTGAGGTGGCACTTGCGCATCATGATGCAGCCTTCGGCCACCAGCGGCGCCGTCGCGAATCCGAATTCATCCGCGCCCAGCAGCGCGCCGATCACCACATCGCGCCCGGTCTTCATCTGGCCGTCGACCTGCACGGCGATGCGGCCGCGCAGACGGTTGAGCACCAGTGTCTGCTGCGTCTCCGAGAGACCGAGCTCCCATGGCGTTCCGGCGTGCTTGATCGAGGATTCGGGCGAGGCTCCCGTACCGCCGTCGTGACCGGCGATCGTGACATGATCTGCCTTGGCCTTGGCGACACCGGCGGCAACGGTGCCGACGCCAACCTCGGAGACCAGCTTCACGCTGATCGATGCCTGAGGATTGGCATTTTTGAGATCGTGGATGAGCTGCGCGAGATCTTCGATGGAATAGATGTCGTGATGTGGCGGCGGTGAGATCAACCCCACACCGGGCACCGAATAGCGCAGATGGGCGATGTATTCCGACACCTTGTGTCCCGGGAGCTGCCCTCCTTCACCGGGCTTGGCCCCTTGCGCCATCTTGATCTGCAGCTGATCGGCGTTGACAAGGTACTCCGCGGTCACGCCGAAGCGCGCCGAGGCGACTTGCTTGATCTTGGAACGCAGTGAATCGCCTTCTTTAACGGGTACGTCGACCACCACGTTGTCGATGCGCGACTTGAGCGTTTCGCCCTTGCGAATCGGAGCGTAACGCCGCGAATCCTCTCCGCCTTCACCAGTGTTGGATTTGCCGCCGATGCGGTTCATGGCCACGGCCAGTGTCGTGTGCGCCTCGGTGGAAATCGATCCGAGGCTCATCGCGCCCGTCGCAAAACGTCTCACGATCTCGGCGGCAGGCTCGACTTCCTCCAGCGCCACAGGCTCCGCGGCGAACTTGAGTTCGAACAGACCTCGCAGCGTCATCGTGCGCCGCGTTTGATTGTTGACCAGCTTCGCGTAGTCCTTGTATGTTGCATAGCTATTGGCCCGCGACGCGTGCTGCAGCTTGGCGATGGTGTCGGGCGTCCACATGTGGTCTTCGCCACGGACGCGATACTGATAGTCGCCGCCCGCGTCCAGCGCGCCGCTCAGCACCGGGTCATCGCCGAACGCAAGGCTATGCAATCGATAGGCTTCTTCGGCGACCTCGAACAGGCCGATCCCTTCGATGTTGCTCGCCGTCCCGCTAAAGTACTTGTCAACGAACTCGCTGTTCAATCCCACCGCTTCGAAGATCTGGGCGCCGCAGTACGATTGGTACGTCGAGATGCCCATCTTCGACATCACCTTGTACAGCCCCTTGCAGATCGCCTTGACGTAACGCTTTGCTGATTCCTCCGGCGCAACCTCGGGTACGTAGTCGTGAAGCTGCGACAGCGTTTCGAGCGCAAGATAGGGATGCACACTCTCGGCGCCGTAGCCGCCCAACAAGGCGAAGTGATGCACTTCACGGGCTGATCCGGTCTCGACCACTATCCCGGTGCTCGTGCGCAGCCCCTTCTTCACCAGATGTTGATGCACGGCGGCCGTCGCCAACAGCGCGGGAATCGGCATCAATTCCGCAGATACCCTGCGGTCAGAAATAATGAGAATGTTGTAGCCGAGATGAATCGCGTCCTCGGCATGGGCGCACAGGCTGGCAAGCGCGGCTTCCATTCCCGCCGCTCCCCACGTCGCCGGATAACAGATGTCGAGCTCAAGGGAGCGGAATTTCGCCCCGGTGAACAATTCGATGTGACGGATCTTCTCCATCTCGTCAGCGGTGAGGATCGGCTTCTCGGCCTCGAGCCGCATCGGCGGATCGGTCTCATCGATTCCCAGCAGGTTCGGTCGGGGCCCGATGAAGGTCACCAGCGACATGACCAGCTCTTCACGGATCGGATCGATCGGCGGGTTGGTAACCTGCGCAAAAAGCTGCTTGAAGTACATGTAGAGCACTTTCGGCCGGCTCGACAGCACCGGAAGCGCTGCATCGTTCCCCATTGAGCCGACGGCTTCCTCGCCTGTTTGCAACATCGGCGCAAGAATGATCCGCAGATCCTCTTGGCTATAGCCGAATGCCTGCTGACGATCCAGCAAGGCGACATCGGAACGCTGCGGCGGAGCCGGATCGGGCAGAGCGTCGAGAGCAATCCTGGAGCGGTCTATCCACTGTCGATAAGGCTTGGCGGCGGCGAGCGTGCGCTTGAGCTCCTCGTCATCGATGATGCGACCCTGCTCGGTGTCCACCAGCAGCATCTTGCCGGGTTGCAGCCTCCATTTCCGAATGACCTTGCTCTCGGGAACGTCGTGCACTCCCACCTCTGAGGCCATGATCACGTAATCATCATCGGTGACGATGTAGCGCGCGGGCCTCAAGCCGTTCCGATCGAGCGTCGCGCCGATCTGTCGGCCATCGGTAAAAGCCATCGCCGCGGGACCGTCCCAGGGCTCCATCAGCGCGGCGTGATATTCGTAGAATGCGCGACGATCCTCGTCCATCAGCGGATTGCCTGCCCACGCTTCGGGAATCATCAGCATCATCGCGTGGGCAAGCGGATAACCACCCATCAGCAACAACTCCAGCGCGTTGTCGAAGGAGGCCGAATCCGATTGGCCGTCGTAGATCAGTGGCCAGATCTTGTCGAGGTCACTGCCCAGCACTGGACTCGCGATCGCCTGTTGCCGCGCGCGGATCCAGTTGACGTTACCGCGCAGTGTGTTGATCTCGCCGTTGTGGCAAACGAGTCGGAACGGATGCGCGAGATCCCACGTCGGAAAGGTGTTGGTCGAGAAGCGTTGGTGAACCATCGCAAGCGCCGAGACCATGCTTGGCTCGCGCAGATCCAGATAGTATTCACCTACTTGATGAGCGAGCAGCATTCCTTTGTAGACGATGGTGCGCGTCGACATCGACGGCACATAGAATTCTTTTCCGTGCCGCAGCTTCAGTGCCTGGATGGCGTGTCCGGACTTCTTGCGAATGATATAAAGCTTACGTTCCAGCGCATCCTGATCCATGTCGTGCGCACCGCGCGCGATGAAGACCTGGCGAATGATCGGCTCGACTTCCTTGGTGCGCTCGGATAATCCGGCGTTGTCCGTAGGAACGTTGCGCCACCCGAGCAGAAGCTGCCCCTCGGACGCGATGGCGCGCTCGATCTCCTGCTCGCATGCAATGCGCGACGCGGGTTCCTTCGGCAGGAAGACCATGCCGACGCCGTAATGACCGATCGTGGGCAGTGTCAGCCCCTGCCGGCCGCACGCCCGCCTCAAGAAAGCATCTGGAAGCTGGATCAATATCCCGGCGCCATCCCCCTGGAGAGGATCCGCTCCTGTCGCTCCCCGGTGCGTCAGATTTTTCAGTATCTGCAATCCCTGACCAATAATGGCGTGGCTCTTTTCTCCCTTGATGTGGGCGATGAACCCCAGACCGCAGGCGTCGTGTTCGTTGGCGGGATCGTAGAGTCCTTGCCTTTGCGGAACAAGATGAGCTTCCGCTTTTTCCTGTCGTTTGTTGCTCATGTGACCTTTTCGCCCCTTCCCGAACGCTCGGTGCACCTGTCTCACCGAAAGAGTGATGCCCGGCCGTTTTGACAGCGTGAACAAATTATAGTAGCGGCATTGTTGCATCGCGGCAACCAAGCTGTGGATTTTTCGACCTCGGCGTGCCTTTGACCAAGGAACTACTTGCGTCCGGAAGGAACTTGCGCTTTAATCCGTCAAAACTAACCTATATACTTGTCGCAACGCCCAAAACGGCATGCACTTCTAAAATCTTTAGGACATCATCATCAGGGACTCTACATGGCGCCAGACCTCATGAAAGCACTTTTGATGCGAATCCTTCTTGCGCTGGCCTCCATGGCCGGGGTTCTGGTCCTTGCCGGTTGTGGGGGCGGCAGCGGGGCGCCGAATAACCCCTTTGCGCCGCCTCCTCCCGTGGTGGGACCGTTGTTCGTCCTTCCGCCCACGGCAACGGTCTATTCGCACACGCCTGCCACACTGACTGTGAGCGGCGGCGCCGCGCCCTATCAGGCCTTTAGCAGCAATGCATCGATCCTGCCTGTGTCTCAGGCAGTGAATGCAGCGACCGTCGTGCTGCTTCCCAATGACGTCGCCGCGCCAACCGCCGTTACGGTGACGGTGCAGGATTCCACAGGACAAACCGCGACCGCGACTGTGACGGTGAGCCCGGCGCCAATTTTCGGGACCCTCACGATTACTCCTGCACGCACAGCATGTGGCGCCAACACCGTTTGCGCCGGCGATACCGCGACGGCGACGGTCCAGGTTCTGGGGGCCGGCGGTGCTGGCATCCCCAATCGTCAAGTTCGATTCGACGTCGTGACCGGCGCCTTCGGAATCCAGTCGTCCAGCCCAGGGCAACCGCTGGTGGCCACGAAGACGGTCGTTTCGGATGCGAATGGGAACGCCAATGTCGTGTTGCAAGCGGCGGTCAACGCGCCGACGCAACCCGCGGAGATCCGTGCCACGGAGCTCACCACCAGCAACAGCGTCGTAGGCGACTTCACGATCGTGCAGGTCACCGACGGTTCCGCGATTCTGTCCGTTGTTCCTGCGACTGCGACGATCACGGGAGCGGACACCGCGACCTGTTCGACGGGATTCAGGATCGACTACTTCATCTACGGGGGCACGCCGCCGTACCATGTGTCGTCGACGTTCCCCGCGTCCGTGACACTGGTCAATACGATCGTCGCAGCCGCCGGCGGATTTTTCGAAGCCATCACCAACGGCAGCTGCGTGAATCCGCTGACCTTCACCATTGTCGACGCTGTCGGCAGGCAGGTCACCGCCCAACTCATCAACCAGCCAGGAACAGCCGCGCCGCCAGCGCCCCCCGGAGCACCGATCTCCGTTACACCGGCTTCGTACAGCGTCGGTCCGGGCGTCGCGAGTTGCACCGGCAAGACCTTCGGCTTTGTCATCACTGGCGGTACCCCGCCCTACAGTGTCGCCTCGCCGGGAGCGGTGGCAGCGCCGAATCCGGTCCCAACGTCGCCCGGCTCCGTCACCATAAGCGGCCTTACCGATGGTTCTGGCGCGCACAACATCTTCATCGGTGATGCGAGCAAGCCGCAGCTCACCGCCAATGCGACGGTGACTTGCAAGTAACCTGGAAGAGCCCATCCAGAGACGGCGCCTTCGGGCGCCGTCTTTTTGCACCATTTAGCCCGCGAGCACTGCGACGATGTCCTCCATGGAGACATCGCTTCGCAAACACGCCTTTCCGAGCGCCTCGAGCAAGACGAAGCGGATAGCGCCTTCCTGGACCTTCTTGTCTCTCGCCATCAGGGTGAGATAGTGCTCGGTTTCCAGCCGTGGACCTTGGATCGGCAATCCGGCGCGCTTGATCAACTCTCTCAAGCGCAAATTTTCCCCGGACTGCAATCCCGTAACGCGAACCGAGAGTTCGCCTGCCATGACCATTCCGGCGGCCACCGCCTCGCCGTGCAGCCAAGATCCGTCGTAGTCGGTGGCAGCCTCGATGGCATGACCGAACGTGTGGCCGAAGTTGAGCATTGCCCGTGCACCCGTTTCCCGCTCGTCACCCGCAACGATCGCTGCCTTGATGCGACAACTCTGCGCAATTGAGCGAGCAACCGTCTGCGCATCTCGTGCGAGAAGCAGCTCGAGCGACGACTCCAGCCACGAGAACATCGAGACGTCGCATGCCGCGCCATACTTGAGCACTTCTGCGAGGCCTGCCACGTATTGTCGTTGCGGCAGCGTGGAGAGTGTCGAAGTATCGATGACGACGACGCAAGGCTGGTAAAAGGCACCGATCATGTTCTTGCCGAGAGGATGATTGATCGCCGTCTTGCCCCCTACCGAAGAATCCACCTGCGCCAGAAGCGTCGTCGGAAGCTGGACCAGCGGCATGCCACGCTGGTAAGTGGCCGCAGCGAAACCCGCGAGATCCCCGACCACTCCGCCGCCGAGCGCCATCAGCATCGTCGAGCGCTCGGCGCCAAGCTCGATCAGTCTGCTGTGGATGGTGTTGAGTGCGCGCCAGTCCTTGTGCGCCTCACCGTCCGGAACGAGCACCGTGTCATGGCTGATGCCGGCGCGTGTCAGACCGCCATGCAGTGCTGTCAGATGATGCGATGCGACCGTCGGATTGGTGACGATGATGGCGCGCGCGGATTTCGTCGCCGGCAGCCACTGACCAATGGATCCGAGCAGGCCATCGCCGACATGAATCGGATAACTGCGCTCCCCAAGCGCAACCTGGAGTGTTTGCATTCGGGTAACGTCGCTTAGGAGCCTGTCGCGCTTACTGTCGCGTGTGCGACGGAGGCGCTTTGGACGGCACTGCTAGGCCCGCGCCGCCGCGCGCAACTGCTGCTCGAGGCGCTGGGCAAGTTGGACGACATGCGCCCGGTCGGATTCAACGACGAAGTCCGCGACTTCGCGATAAATCGGGTCGCGAAACTCGTAGAGCTCGTTCACACGCGCCCGCGGATCGGCTGCGCGGAGCAGTGGCCGGTGCTTGCTGCGGCGAGTGCGCTCCCAGAGCGTCTCCGGAGTCGCATGCAGGTAGAGCACGGTGCCGTTCTGCTTCAGCTTGTCGCGATTGGCAGGACGCAAGATCGCGCCGCCGCCGGTTGCAAGGATTACGTTGGTGAATTCGACGAAGTCGCCGAGCACTGCGGCCTCGCGGTCGCGAAAGCCAGTCTCGCCCTCGAGCTCGAAGATGACGGGAATGGTTACGCCAAGACGACGCTCGATTTCGACGTCGGTATCGTAAAAAGACTTGTCCAGTCTCTTGGCGAGTAAACGGCCGAGCGTCGACTTGCCGCTGCCTGGCATACCCACCAAAAACAAATTGCCCCGATGCATGTGCACCGGAGCAATTTTAGGCCAAAAGCCCTCGCTCGCGCGATAACGAGCCTCGCCGAGCGATTGCTACCGCACCGCTGTCACCGACTCCTTCACCACCCGAGGCGTCAGGAAAATGAGCAGTTCCGTTTTCTCGATAGTCTTGTTGGTCTGTTTGAACAGGTAGCCCAGGATCGGTAGATCGCCGAGGAAAGGCACCTTGTTGACATCGTTGTTGAGCACTTCCTCGTAGATTCCGCCAATCACCGCGGTGTCACCATTATTAACGGTGATCTGCGTCGTCACGTTCTTGGTATCTATGGCTGGAATGAAGCCGCCTGTGCCAGTCGGGACCAGCTGGCCGACCGAGTCCTTGCGGATTTCGACGATCATGGTCACCCGATTGTCCGGCGTGATCTGCGGCGTGACGTCGAGCCGCAACACCGCTTTCTTGAATTGCACCGTCGCAGGATTGTTTGCGGTCCCTGGCGTGACGTAAGGAATTTCCGTGCCTTGCTCGATTGACGCCTTGCCGTTGTCCTGGGTGACCACGCGCGGACTCGATACCACCTTGCCTCGGCTGTCGGCTTCGAGCGCGGAAAGCTCCAGGTTGATGAGATTGCCGCTGCCGAGATTGATCAGCGTCAGCGCAAGCTGGCCGGCCGGATTGAGAACCGGCAGGTTGACGTTGAGCTGCGGGGAATCGGAATAACCGGCGCTGGCGAGACCTGAGGCCAATTCATACGGCGTTTGCGTGCGCGTGTCTCGCGTCACGGTATTTCCCTCGGTGTGAACGACGGGCTGTGTACTGAGGCTGCCGCCAAACCCGCCGGCGTAGCGGTTCTGCAAGGTAAATCCCGTCTGCACCCCGAAGCGCACACCCAGCTGACGGCTGAACTTGTCATCCGCGATCACAATGCGGCTCTCGATGGTGACCTGGCGCACGGGCGTATCGAGCTGGCGTATGAGTTTGCGGACTTCTTCGAGGCGAGAAGGAGTGTCCGAGACGATGAGGATGTTGGTGCGCGGATCGCCGATCGCGACGCCGCGCTTGGAAAGGATCGAGCCCTGCCCGCCTGTCGTCGCCGTCTGTCCGGCGCCGGCGCCAAACTGCTGCTGGCGGTTGCTCGCCAGCATGCTGGCAAAGTCCTGCACCCGCATGTAATTGAGCTGGAACGACTCCGTCACCAGGGGTTCGAGCTCGCTGATCTGCTGTTGTGCTTCGAGTTGCTGCTTTTCCTTGACGGCCAACTCCTCACGGGGTGCGATGAGAACGACGTTGCCGTTCTTGCGCATGTCGAGGCCCTTGGTCTGCATGATGATGTCCAGCGCCTGATCCCACGGGATGTCCTTGAGTCGCAGGGTGAGGCTCCCAGTGACGGTATCACTGGTGATGATGTTGAGACCGGTGAAGTCGGCGATGACCTGCAGCACCGCTCGCACTTCGACATTCTGGAAATTGAGCGAAAGCTTCTCCCCCTTGTATCCCGCTCTGGTCCCTTGCGTGAGCTTGTTGGGGTCTTCCTGGATGGGCTTTATTTCGACGATGAAGCGGTTATCCGCCTGGTACGCCGAGTGCTCCCACAGGCCCCGAGGTTCGATGACGATGCGCGCATTGCCGCCTTGGGCAAAGGTATCGATGGTAGTTACCGGCGTCGCGAAATCGGCCACATCGAGTCGGCGCTCGAGGTTGCGCGGCAGCGTTGTGTTGACGAAGTCAACGATCAGCGACTTGCCCTGCTGCCGGATGTCGATGCCCGTCGTGCTGTCTGAGAGATCGACGACGACGCGCCCTTCGCCGTTCTTGCCCCGGCGGAAGTCGACGTCACGCAAGGCGTGAGTGCTCTCGCCCGGACGAGCCTCGGCGAAACGCGACACGGTAGGCGGCGCCGTCGCAGCGGCTGCTCCGCCCCCCTGTTCCGCCAGGGTCACGATCACCGTGTTGCCCTCGATCTGGGCCTCGAATGACTGGGGTTTGTTGAGGTTGAAGACGACGCGCGTTCGATTTCCTGCTTGAACGACATTGAGGCTTCGCAACGCGGGGTCGCCAACTTCCTGCGCGGTTCTACCCAGTCCATTACCCGTGTCCGGAAAGTCCAGGGCGATGCGCGGCGGATTATTGATCGAGAAACCGGCTGGCGGATTTGCCAAAGGGGACTTCAAGGTGAATTTGACTACCGTGCGGCCAGAACTCGCCTTGGAAATGCTCAGCGCATCGATACTGTTGGGGGCTTGTGCCACTGCCGGCCCGATGCCGGCGGCGAGCGCAATGGCAGCAAATGCGGCCATTGCGCACCACGGGCGCAATCTGGCTGCAGCGGGTGGCAAGGGGCTCATCTGCGTCGCTCCTGTCGTTGGTCTGCTTCGGCGAGCTGAAGCGTGCTCGATCGCTCTGTCCAGTCGCCGGCGCCGTCCTGCACCAGCTCCTTCAGGCGAACTTCGGCGTCGGTGATTTCGACGACCACGCCGAAGTTTTGCCCCATATAGTTGCCGACCTTGATCTGGTAGATGTCCTTGTCGGTGGTACGCACCAGCGCAAAGCTGCTTTTCCCGCGTTGCAATGTTCCAACCATCTGCAGCGATTCCAGCGGAAAGGATTCGAGCGGCTCCTTACGCCGGTTCAGATCCGGCGCGAGCTTGCTGCCACCCTTGACCGCCTCGATCTTGCGCGGCTTGAACGGATCGGGGAGATCGAAGGCGTTATAGGCGAAAGGCTCATACGGCCTCACCTGCGGCAGAGGATCAAGCTTCCCCTTGACGCCTTTGCCCTGCTCCTGCATCCACGCGCGCAGATCCTGATGGCTCTCGCCTCCGCAAGCAGCGAGCAGCAGCCCGATCCCAACGTAAGTCAGCGCGCGCCGCATTACTTCTTGCCCTTCTCTTTGGCGTCCTTGACCGCCTTGCGCTGCTTCGCAACCTCTTCCTCATCGAGATAGCGGAAGGTCTTGGCCGTGGCCTCCATCGTCAAGGTACCTTTGTCATTGAGGATGCCAATGTCGTTGAGCGTCACGATTCGCGGCAGCTGGGCGACGTCGCTGGCAAACGCGCCCATGTCGTGATAGGTACCAGTCACGCGCACGCTGATCGGCAGCTCGGCGTAGAACTCCGCCAGCCGTTCCTGCGAAGCGGGACGGAACAACTCGAACTGCAGTCCTCGCCCGAGCCCCGCCTGATTGATGTCGGTCAGTAAGGCATCCATCTCGGACTTGTTAGGCAGCTGCTTGAGCAGTGCGCCGAACGATTGCTCGATCTCGCGCAACTGCTGCACATAGAGCTCGAGATTGACGGCCTTCGCCTTTTTCTCGGAATAGGCCTGCCGGAGTTTCACTTCGTCGTCCTGCGACTTGTCGAGCATCTCGAGCTGATCTCGCCAGTCCAGAAAACCGCCGGCGGTCACGATGGCAAGGAAGATCGCTCCCAGAATGAGCATCTTCGGGACAAGCGGCCAGTTACCCGCGTCGCGAATGTTAAGCCGGCGAAGATCGTCGAAGTTCATGCTGACGGTCCTTTCGCTGTGGGCGGCGCGCCTGGCGGGACCTTGCCCGGAGGCGCCGCTTCGGCCGCCCGCTTGATGCGCAGGTTGAGCGTGAACTCGTTCACCTTCTGCTTATCGAGCGGAACCGACTTGATCTCGACCAACTCGGGGGCAGTGAGCCACGGCGAGCTTTCGATGTTGCGCATCAACGTCGAGACGCGCGCATTGGACTGGGCATAGCCGACCAGCGTCACCTTCGCGCCGTTCTGCCTGACGGACCTGAGATACAGGCCGTCGGGGAGTTGCCGCACCAGTTGGTCGAGCAGATGGACAGCTTCGGTCCGATTCGCCTGCAGCGTCTCCACAATTTGCTTGCGCGCGAGATCTGCTCGTCGAGCTTGGCTATCTCGGTCTTGAGCAGAGCATTGCGGCTGTTCTGGTTCTCGATGCGCGCGGAAATTACGACGTGAACGAGCCCGATGACGGCGAGGCCCAGCACCGCGAGCCCGATCGCCAGCGACACGAACTGCCGTTGCCGGGCCGCGCGCTTTTGCTCGCGGTGGGGAAGAAGGTTGATCCGTACCATGGTTATTCGAAGCCTCGCATGGCGAGCCCGCAGGCGATCAGCACCAACGGCGCGTCGGTGGCGAGCTGACGTGGCCGGATCCGATCGGAAACGCTCATGTTGGCGAACGGATTGCCGACGATGGTGTTGACGCCGGCACGCTTGGCAATCAATTCATCAAGCCCGGGCAGCAGTGCACATCCGCCCGCGAGCACGACCTGATCGACCTGGTTGTAGGAGGTCGACGTAAAAAAGAACTGGAGTGCACGCGTAACCTCGAGCGCGAGGGTCTCCATGAATGGCTGCAACACTTCAGCGTCATAATTTTCCGGCAGTCCTGCATTCTTCTTCGCCGATTCGGCTTCTTCGGGCGATAAGTTGAACGCTCGCTGGATGTCGTGGGTCAACTGGTTGCCGCCGAATGCCTGGTCCCTGGAGAAAAGTATCTGGTTGTTGCGCAGGACATAGAAATGCATGACGTGCGCACCCACATCGACCAGCGCGATGTTCTGATCGCGTCCGTTCGCCGGCAGCGACGGCGAGATCATGACGAAGGCTTCCTCGGTGGCGTAGGATTCCACATCCATCACGCGAGGCTTGAGCCCCGCAGCGTCGGCAATGGCGACGCGATCGTCCACCTTCTCCTTGCGCGAGGCGGCAATGAGCACCTCGACCTCATCCGGATTGTTCAGCGCCGGTCCGAGAATCTGGAAGTCGAGGTTGACCTCGTCGAGCGCAAAGGGGATGTACTGGTTTGCCTCGGTCTCGACCTGCAGCTCCAACTCTTCCTCGGTCTGACCGGCTGGAACGATGATCTTTTTAGTGATGACCATCGCGGTCGGGAGCGCCATGGCGATGTTACGATTGCGGGTACCGAGGCGCTTGTGTGCGCGGCGTAAGGCATCGCTCACCTGGTCCAGATTGGCGATGTTGCCGTCGCTCACTACGTCCCTGGGTAATGGCTCGATGGCGTAGCGTTCCAGTCGATACGCGCCCTTCCCGGATTCGGCAAGCTCGACGAGCTTCAATGCCGACGAGCTGATGTCGATGCCGATGAGCGGTGGCGACTTCGTCTGTAGAAACGCAAACGCTGAATCCAATTTTTCTTTGAGCATGGGGGCGTCGGGAGCGCTGAATTAAACTAGATTAAACGGTGACAGGAGTATAAACCATGTAAAACCGTTTTTTTCAAGTTTATTTTATGCGCTAACCCCTCAGATATACGAGTGCCTGGCGGCGAGCCCTCACTAACTTTCATGCACCTATGCTAAAGCGCTGGCTTATCTACCTGGCGTCCGTTATTTTTGGCCTGGCCCTGGTGGGCGTCCTCATGGGCGCCTTCGTCTTTGCCTTGCTCTACCCGACCTTACCGTCACTGGAGACCCTGACCGACTACCAACCTAAGATCCCCCTGCGAGTCGTGTCGGCTGAGGGAGATCTCCTGGGGGAGTTCGGCGAGGAGCGGCGAGCCCTGATCAAGATCGCCGATGTGCCCCAGGTAATGCGCCAGGCCATCCTCGCTGCCGAGGACGAGCGCTTCTACCAGCACGGAGGTGTCGACTATCTTTCAGTGCTGCGCGCCGCCTTGGCAAACGTCACCAGCAGTACACCACAAGGTGCCGGCACAATTACGATGCAGGTCGCAAGAAACTTCTTTTTGACACGTGAGCGAACGCTCACTCGCAAGCTACGCGAGGTTTTACTTGCTTATAAGATTGAAGCCAGCCTCTCGAAAGATGAAATCCTGGAACTCTACGTCAATCAGATCTTCCTGGGTCAGCGCGCCTATGGTTTCGCGGCCGCCTCTCAGATCTACTTCGGGAAGCCGCTTGCTCAGATCGATATTGCAGAAGCCGCGATGCTTGCCGGGCTTCCGAAGGCGCCCTCGGCTTACAACCCAGTGGCGAACCCCAAGCGGGCCAAGGGTCGTCAGCTCTACGTCCTGCGCCGCATGCATGAGCTCCATTTCATAACAGACGGTCAACTGAAAGTCGCGCAAGACGAGGCATTGGTCGTCCGGCCTTCCCTGCGCGACACCTCGGCACATGCCGAGTTCGTCGCCGAAATGGCTCGCCAGGCGATCGTAGAGACTTATGGCGACGAAAGCTATACCCGCGGACTAACGGTCTATACCACCGTGCGCAAAGCGGACCAGGACGCCGCCTACGCTGCTATGAGGCGTGGAGCGGTCGATTACGATCGGCGGCACGGCTACCGCGGACCGGAGGGTTTCGTCGTTCTTCCGGAGGATGCGACCGAACTCGATGCAGCACTCGATCGCGCATTCCAGGAGGTCAGTGACAGCGACAACCTGGTCGCCGCTATCGTCCTCGAGGCAGGCCCCACTGGGGTCAAGGCCGTGCGCGGCGACGGCGAGCCGGTTGCCGTGTCGGGCGAGGGGCTCAAATTCGCGGCTCGCGCACTTGGCGATAAGGCGCCCTCTTCGATCCGCATCCGACGAGGCGCAATGATCCGGGTGAGCCGCGACGACAAAGGACAATGGCAGATTGCGCAACTGCCTCAGGTCGAGTCGGCGTTGGTATCGGTGCGCCCGACCGATGGAGCCATCTTTTCACTGGTGGGAGGTTTCGATTTCGACCGCAACAAGTTCAACCACGTCACGCAAGCGCTTCGCCAGCCCGGGTCGAGCTTCAAACCCTTCATTTACTCCGCTGCGCTGGAAAAGGGCTTCAGCCCTGCGACCGTCGTCAACGACGCGCCGCTTTACTTCGACGCATCACAGACCGGAAGTGAAGCGTGGGAACCCAAGAATTACGACGGGAAGTTCGAAGGACCGATGCGCTTGCGCACGGCGCTCATGAAATCGAAAAACCTGGTCACCGTTCGGGTGACTCAGGCCATCGGGACCCAGTACGCGCAGGATTACATCGCCCGCTTCGGCTTCGACCCTAAGCTACATCCGCCTTATCTTCCGATGGGACTGGGCGCCGGCGCGGCGACGCCCCTGCAGATGGTCGCGGCGTATGCCGTGTTCGCCAATGGAGGCTACCGAGTCACGCCCTATCTGGTCGATCGCGTGGTCGACAGCCGAGGAAACCTGCTGTCCAAGGCCGGGCCGGCGATTGCCGGTGAAACCGCCGAGCGAGCGATCGACCCGCGCAACGCTTTCATCATGACGACCATGATGCGCGATGTGGTTCGTGCCGGCACCGCGGCGAGAGCGATGCAGCTCGGCCGCCAGGACCTCGCCGGCAAAACCGGGACCACCAATGACAACGTCGATGCCTGGTTCTGCGGGTTCAACGGCACAATGGTCGCCGTGGCCTGGATCGGCTTCGACCAGCCAAGGACCCTCGGAAACAACGAGACCGGAGCCGTCGCCGCACTGCCCATATGGATGGCGTTCATGGCGAAGGTCCTGAAGGGTACGCCGGAGGTCCCCCTCAAACAGCCGGAAGGGGTTATCGTGGCGAGGATCAATCCGGACACGGGGCTTCGGGAAGACGACGACCACGCCGGCATCTCCGAGTATTTCTACGTCGAATTTCCGCCACGGCAAAGAGAAGACATGGTTTCTCCGCCGGGACACGTGGCGCCGCGCGAAGTCCGCAACCAGTTGTTCTGATTACGATGCCACGCATCGACTCGACGCGAAGTCAACGCAATCGAGTGCGCATCGCGCAGGCGGCTGCCCGGCTCATCGCCGAGCACGGGCTTGCCGACTGGTCGATGGCCAAGCGCAAGGCGTGCCGGGAACTGGGTCTTGACGACAAGGAAGGGCTGCCGGGCAATGACGAGATCGAGCAGGCGTTGCGTGATTACAACAGTCTGTTTCGACCCGAGGAGCATGCCGGCACCCTCCGACAGCAACGGCGCTCGGCGTTGCATTGGATGGAGCGCCTTTCACAATGGCGTCCTGTGCTCGTCGGCGGCGTCGCAGCGGGATGGGCGACCCAGCACAGCGACGTCAGAGTGGAACTAGAGGCCGAGGATGCAAAGTCGATTGAGCTTGCGTTGATCAACGCCGGCATCGACTATGCGCCAGTGCAGGCGCCAAAAAGCCCTTTCGGCGAACTCATGGTGGGTCACGGCGTCGAAGCGGTGCGGCTTATCATCGTCACCCCGAACCAACGGCGCAATCGGCCGAGGCGCGATCAAGACCAGCGAATGAGCCTTGCGGAGTTGCGCAACGCGCTCGATGCTCCGATCATCCCGGGCGACGATTAAAACCTCGCTTTACTGCCTGAGCCACGCCGCCGCGTTCAACGCGTAGTAGGTGAGAATCGCGTCGGCGCCCGCGCGCTTGAACGCGGTCAGCGCCTCCATGACACAGGCGCGCTCATCGAGCCAGCCGTTGCCAGCTGCTGCCTTGAGCATCGCGTATTCGCCGCTCACCTGATAGACGGCCGTTGGCACCCCGAACTGATCCTTTACCCGGCGCACGATGTCCAGATATGGCAGGCCGGGCTTCACCATCACCATGTCGGCGCCCTCCTTAAGGTCGAGGTAGACTTCCCACAACGCTTCGTCGCTGTTCGCCGGGTCCATCTGGTAGGTGTGCTTGCCGCCTCCTCCGAGGTTCGCGGCTGAACCGACGGCGTCTCGAAACGGTCCGTAGAAGCTAGACGCATACTTTGCGGAGTAGGCCAGGATGCGGGGTTTTGCGAAGCCTGCCCGATCCAGCGCTTCGCGCAACGCGCCGATCCTTCCGTCCATCATGTCAGACGGGGCCACGACGTCGGCGCCTGCTTCCGCGTGGCTCAATGCCTGGCGCGTCAAGGCGGCGACCGTCTCATCATTGACGACGTAGCCGGACGCGTCGATCAACCCGTCCTGGCCATGGCTGGTGTAAGGGTCGAGCGCCACGTCGGTGATTACGCCGAGCGACGGAAATCGGCTTTTGAGGGCGCGAATGGCGCGCGGCACCAGTCCCTTCGCATCCCACGCCGCCGCAGCGTCGAGTGACTTGTGCTCGGGGGGAACCACCGGAAAGAGCACCATCGCCGGCACGCCCAGTTCCTGACATCGTTCAGCGTCCCGCAACAGTCGCTCGATGCTCATGCGGGAGACTCCCGGCATGGATGGGACGGGTTCTTCCGCCGCGCTGCCCTCCTTCACGAAGACGGGGTAGATGAGATCGTCGGCGCTTAAGTGATGCTCTCGCATGAGGCGGCGCGAAAAGTCGTCGCGTCGCATGCGGCGGTGACGACGCTCTGGGAATTTTCCGGCGAAATTCATGAGCGGGATCGTAGCGCGCGGTCGTCCCAACGAGCAACTTCACCCACGGATTCCACCGTTTTGGAAATTCGTGGAACTCGTCGAATGAGAACCGGTCTCACTTTGTAGACGTTGTGACGTCTCCCGCTTCCCTCCCTGAGCGGGTGCCCTTCGGTCGTGTCATAGCACCGGCCGTGGGGCGTTCTTCGGCCCCGTGTCACTCCCCTTGACACCGGGGCCTTTCTTTTGGGATTCACTACATGATTCCCTAGAAATCCCTGATCCATGCTTCACCATTCAGCCAGGACGCGATGACCTCCTGAGCTTCCGAAATCCCTTTCCTCTCGCGCGCTGAAAACAGCTGCACGCTGACCTCAGTAGCGGGGTAATCAGCGCTCAACGCGCTGCGAACCTGCTCCAGCGCGGCCTTTTGCTCGGCGCGCGCCAGTTTGTCGCTCTTGGTGAGCAGCACATGGATCGGAAAATGGCCAGGAAGGAGCCAATCAAAAGTTTGGCGGTCCAGCGCCGTTAACGGATGTCGGATATCCATGATCAGAACCAACCCTCTGAGGCAATCGCGCTCGGCGAGATAGCGAGCGAGAAAGTGCTGCCAGTGGCGGCGCACCTGCGCGGGTACCTGGGCGTAGCCGTAGCCCGGAAGATCGGCCAGCAGCGCGCCTGAATCGAGTCGGAAGAAATTGATGTGCTGCGTACGGCCTGGGGTTTTGCTGGCGAAGGCCATTCCCGCGTGTTGGGTAAGCGCATTGATGGCGGAAGACTTGCCGGCGTTGGAGCGGCCGGCAAACGCAATTTCGGGCGCGCCATCGATCGGGAGTTGCCGCCATTCCGCAGCGGTTGTCAGGAATTCGGCTCGACGCAGCAACCGCGCCGCAGCGCTCGGCGGGCGTTCCGCTGCGCCGCTGCGTTTCGGTACAATACGCCGCTTGTCTGGCTGTCGCCGCATTGCTTTCGGCGCGGATGGAGAGCGCATCGCCGGCATTAAGCGCCGGAATCAAGGAGATCCACGGAACATGCGATATGCAATGTGGCTGGCCGCGACTTTGTTCACCGTCGCCCCGAGCGTGCCCACATGGGCTCAAACCGCTGACGCGAAGCCCGACCTGGCAAGGGCACAGCAAATCGTGAATCAGGTCTGCGCTGCTTGCCACGGATCGGACGGTAACAGTACCGCCCCCGCCAATCCCAATCTCGCAGGCCAGCAAGCCCAGTATATCACCGTACAGTTGGAGCACTTCAAAAGTGGTGTGCGCAACAATCCGGTAATGTCGAGCATGGCTTCGCCGCTGACGGCCGAGGAAATGCGCGCCCTCGGCGTGTATTTCTCGCAACAAAAGGCCAAAGGCTCCGCAGCAAAGGACCACGAAGTTGTGCTCGCGGGACAAAAAGTTTATCGCGGCGGCAATGCTGCCAGCGGATTGCCGCCGTGCGCAGCCTGCCACACCCCGACTGGGGTGGGCATTCCCGCGCGTTATCCAAGGTTAAGCGGCCAATACTCCGATTACACGTACGCGCAACTCAAGGCGTTCAAGGCAGGCGAGCGTGGTAGTGACAAGGAGGGCAAGGACATCAACGGCAAGGTAATGGCACAGGTCGCCTCGCGCATGAGCGATAGCGAAATGCAGGCTGTTGCCCAGTACGCCGCGGGTCTGCACTAGGGCCTGTTAACGCTATGGGCGCAAACCGACGCATCAGCAATCAGCCTGTTTGCGGTGAGTAACCCTCTGTGAAGGCAACCATCGCCGGGCTTTTTGTCTACCCGGTCAAGAGCTGTGGCGGCATCGCCATGCGCGAGGCGCGCCTTACCGAGCGCGGCCTCGAAGGCGATCGTCACTGGATGGTCGTGGACGCTGAAGGACGGTTCATTTCGCAGCGCGAAGCCCCTCGACTGGCTCTTGTTTCAGTCGCCTCATCGACGACCGGATTGCAGCTCAGAGCACCGGGCATGTCGGCCCTCGATGTGCCCTTCGAAACCAGGGGACCGTCGCGAATCGTATCGGTTTGGCGAGATAGCGTGGCAGCGGTCGACGGCGGAGACATCGCCGCGGGCTGGCTCTCGGCTTTGATCGCGCGAGAAGCGCGCCTGGTTCGCTTCGACGCTCACCATCGCCGGCCATGCAACCCTGCGTTTGTCGGCGCCAGCGGTGCGCATACTGCATTCGCCGATGCTTACCCGCTTCTCGTGATTGCGCAAGCCTCGCTCGCCGATCTCAACCATCGACTTTCGAGCCCGCTGCCCATGAACAGGTTTCGACCGAATGTGGTGTTGTCGGGCATCGAAGCCTACGACGAGGACCACATCGAGGAGATCCGTGCAGGTGAGGTCGTCTTGAAGCTCGTCAAAGCGTGCACGCGCTGCCGCGTCACCACGACCGATCAGGAAACCGCCGAGGTCGGCGTCGAGCCCTTGCAGACTCTTTCGAGCTATCGGCACAACAGCGTTCTGGACGGCGTAACCTTCGGCATGAACGCCATTGCCATCAACGGCGTGGGTCTTTCGCTGATCGTCGGCACCAGTGCGAACTGCGTCCTCAACTTCTGACCGAAACGGTTTAGGGCCTGTTAGCAGGCCCTAGCTCACCGGCGAGCACATCACGACCTGGTTGGGCGGCGTACCGTAGCCCTCGAGTATCCATGTCCCAGGAGTGACGGTGCAGACGTCAGGTTCAGAGGGCAAGTCCACGTCGGCATCGGGTCCGTAATAGAGGCAGTTGCGATCATCGACTTCTGCCAGATATCGATGATGGACCTGATTCGCCTTGTTCAGGAATCGATATACGGGACGGGTGTTGACGGGACAAGCTCCGGTAGCCTTATTCGGCAACTGAATATAAAACAGCGCCGCGCTCTCGAACACCCAGGCATTTCCGAACCTGACGCCGATGAGAGCGCACTCGGCTGGGTCCGCGGAATAAACGTGCGAGTCGCCGTATTGCGGTAGCACATAGTAGCGACACACCGGGGAAGCGTCGGCTGGCGCCGCGACGGGATCGGAATAGGCGAGGAAGGTGAGTCCCGTGCGAACCCAGCCTCCGACCTCGGCATCCAGGGCCGCGATCTCTCGCGGATCGGCGGTGATGAAATAGTCGTCCAGCGTCGGGTAGTAGTACTCGACCACCAAAGTCTTCTTCGCCGGGTTCGCAGCGCCGGGCGTAAGGTATTGCGATACCAGCGGCAGAGCGTTGTCGATGCGCGAATACCAGTCCACTCCGTTCGGATTAGCGCAGGACGCCTCGTTGTTTGTCGGGCTGCCAAAAAGGCCTCCCCGCAGCTCGTAAAATGTGCCGCCTGCGCCTAGCGTGAGCAATGCCGAGCCGCTGCTTCCAGGTTCGGTGGAGCCAAGCGTATATCTTGCAGAGGCAAAGCTGCTTCCGTCGTCGAAAGTGACATAGCCGGGCATCGTCCCCTGGCTGAATTTGAGCAGATCACCGTTCGCATGATGCAGCACCGATATGAGGGTCGAGTTTGCGATTGTGTCTGCGCGCCAAGCGGAAAAGACCGGGGGTGGATTTGTAGGCAGAGAGCCGTTGAGTCGCAGCAACACCCAGTCATAGTCGGTGCTTCGTCCGAGGAGCCGTGCACCGCCGACGACGGTCTGATACGGCGGAACGGCGAGACTGCCGCACGTTACCGCCTTGAAGAACCAATAAGTGACAAGTGTGTTCGCCGTGGCTTGCGAAGCGATGCAGTGATTTGCCGTGTAGAAGTACGCCGTATTCGACACAATCGAATCGTTAATCAGCGTCCCCGTGCACGTATACGTGTTGCCCTTGAGGGTAAAAATCATCTTGGCAACCGCTCGCGCCTGATTCGTCAGCGCCGTTGTCGGGGCGATGCAGGCGACGTCCTTTTCGCAACTTCCGGACTTACCAATGTCGTCCACGGGTTGCGCCTTAAGCAGGTCCTGGGCGGCCGCAACCAGGTGCGAAACCTGTGGCAGCGCCAACTGCACCTTCGACGGAGTGACACCCGGTGGCAGATAAATCTCCAGCGTTGCGGTTTCGCCTTCCAGCACCGGCGACCAGAACGGATTGTTACCGGCAATCTGATTCGCCGGATACGGCCCGAACACCTCGCCTGTTCCACCTGATCCAGCGAAGCGCACACTGACGTCAGGATCGGTCTCGTTCATCACCACCGCGACCCGAATCGCGGCCGCTCCCGGGGAAGTTACCGCAATTCGCGCAGCGCTCCCGCCGTCGCCCTGGGCTATCCAGGACAGCGTCGTCAAGTCGAGCGGACGATTGTCGCCGGGTACGCTGCGCGCAAAGCCAATTTGCAACGGCCCTCCTTTGCCACTGCCGGAAAATCCGGACTTGCCTCCAGCGCGTGCCCCTGCTGCGGCTTTCACGCTGGCTTTCTCAGCCACGGTTGGCGCGGATAATCGAATGGAAAACGAAGGCGCCGAGTCAGGCGTCAGCAAGCTTGCCGGCGCCTGCACAGCTCCGGTCGGCGAAGGCCGATAAGACGCCGGAGGTACCGCCACGGTCTCGGCAACTGCGCTGGTGGCGAGCACAGCCACGAGCAACGAAATCACAAACCGGCTTGGCTGCAAAGTCTGCCTCCCTGTTCTTAAAGACAACTCGCAATCGACCGTGCGCTGGCGCGGTTGTTCCCTTATGTTACGTGGGCGAGAACGCTGCGACGACCCGCTCAATGCGTCGCCGTCTGGAGACAGCGCGTCAGTAACTCATGCCAGTCTGGCAGCTTGACATCGAAGCTACGCTCGAGCTTGGCGCTACTCAGCACTGCATAAGCCGGACGCCGTGCCGCGGTTAGATAGTCCGCGGTGGAGATGGGCACAACGCGCGGACGCGCCGCGTTTCCGACGATGGCGCGGGCAAAATCGAACCAGCTCGTGCTTCCCGTCGCGCTCATGTGATAGAGACCCGCGCGCTCAGTGAGTGCGGAGAGGCCACGACTGACGAGTTGTGCGGTCGCTTCGGCCAGCGCGCGGCTCCAGTTGGGAACGCCGAACTGGTCTGAAACGATGCGAAGCTCGTCGCGCTCGGCAGCGAGCCGCCGAATGGTCAGCAGGAAATTCGATCCGCGCAGGCCGTATACCCAGCTCGTTCGCAAGACCAGGCTCGCCGCGCCGCTGGCAGCGATTGCGCGTTCTCCTGCGAGCTTGCTCCGCCCGTACACGTTGAGCGGCGCGGGTGCAGCGTCTTCGGTGTACGGCGCGCTCGCAGTTCCATCGAAAACGTAATCGGTGGAATAGTGGATGAGCAGCGCTCCGGATCGTCGCGCTTCCTCCGCGAATATCCCGGGCGCGGTGGCGTTGACGGCGTGGGCGCGCTCGGGCTCGCTTTCAGCCCGATCGACCGCCGTGTAAGCAGCGGCATTGACGATCAGCTGGGGACGCACGCTGCGCACCGCCGCGACGAGCGCTGCAGCATCGCCGAGGTCGAGCGTCGCGTGATCGAACGCGGCGATATTTCCGTGCGGCGCAAGCGCTCTCGTCAGCTCGAATCCTAACTGCCCCGCCGAGCCGGTTATCAGGATGGTGCGCGGCGTCACGGATAGACATCGGCAAGCGCCAGCGGTCGCCCTGCCTCATCTTTGGGCGCGACCGTCGGCGAGCCCGCGAGCGGCCATGCGATGCCAAGCGCGGGATCGCTCCACAGCAAGGTGCGCTCGAATTCCGAATACCAGTAATCGGTCGTCTTGTAGAGAAACTCTGCGATGTCCGAGACCACCAGGAAGCCGTGAGCGAAGCCTGCTGGGATCCATAACATGCGCTTGTTTTGAGCGGACAGCGCCATCGATGTCCAACGGCCGAAGGTCGGAGAGCTGCGGCGAATGTCGACCGCCACGTCGAAGACCTCGCCGGATATGACGCGCACCAGCTTTCCCTGCGCGTGCTCTATCTGGTAGTGCAGGCCGCGCAGGACGCCACGCATCGAGCGCGAATGATTGTCCTGCACGAATTCCGCTTCGAGGCCCGCATCCGAAAGTGCGCGCCGGTTGTAGCTCTCGAAAAAGAAGCCGCGTTGGTCGGCGAAGAGCCGGGGCTCGATCAGCAGCACGTCGGGCAGCTCGGTAGGAGTGACCTTCATCGAACTGCAGGTCCGCGCAGGAGGCTCAGTAAATAGCGGCCGTAGGCGTTGTGAGCCATCTGCTGACCGAGCTGGTGCAGTGCCAGGTCGTCGATGTAGCCTAATCGGTACGCGATCTCCTGTATTGAGCAGCTTCGAGTAGCGACTCGTGCGTTCCGGTATCGAGCCATGCCATGCCGCGTCCCATGACCTCGACGTTGAGCTCGCGGCCTTCGAGATACGCCTTGTTGACGTCGGTGATCTCAAGCTCGCCGCGCGCCGATGGCTTGAGCGACGCTGCGATGTCGACTACCCGCTGATCATAGAAATAGAGCCCGGTGACCGCGTAGCGCGATCTTGGATGCGTGGGCTTCTCTTCGACGCTGATGACTCGCCCATCGCCATCGAATTCGGCGACACCGTAGCGCTCTGGATCCGCGACCGGATAGGCGAACACCGTCGCGCCCTCGGTTCGCTCGTTCGCTCGTGCGAGCATCGGCTGGAAATCGTGGCCATAGAAAATATTGTCGCCGAGCACCAGCGCCGAAACGCTGTTTTCGAGAAAGCGTCGGCCGATGATGAAGGCCTGTGCCAGGCCCGCAGGCGACGGCTGCACCGCATAGCTAAGATGGATCCCCCATCGCGCGCCGTCGCCCAGAAGCTCGGCAAAGCGCGGCGTATCGGTCGGCGTCGAGATCACCAGAATCTCGCGGATGCCGGCGAGCATTAGCGTCGACAAGGGGTAGTAGATCATCGGCTTGTCGTACACCGGCAGCAGTTGCTTCGACAACACATGAGTGACCGGATACAGGCGGGTACCCGAGCCGCCCGCAAGAATGATGCCGCGTCGCACTCTCACGACGTGGCCTCGACCGGATAGTTGAGCTCGGTCCACTTGAGATAGTCCCCGCTGGTGACTCCGGCGAGCCATGTCGTGTTCTCGAGATACCAGCGCACCGTGCGCGCGAGCCCCGATTCGAAGCTTTCACGTGGCTTCCAGGCGAGTTCGCGGGTGATTTTGCCCGCGTCGATCGCGTAGCGCCGGTCGTGACCGGGCCGGTCCCTGACAAACGTGATTTGCGAGGCATAGTCGCGACCGGGCTTGAGCTCAGTCAGGATGCGGCACAGCGTGCGCACCACATCGACGTTGGTCCGTTCCGCTTTGCCTCCGATGTTGTAGGTCTCCCCGGGCCGACCCCGCTCCAGCACGGTGCGTATGGCCGCACAGTGGTCGCCGACATAGAGCCAATCGCGAACATTGCTGCCGTCGCCGTAAACCGGAAGCGCTTTGCCAGCGAGCGCGTTATGGATCATCAGCGGGATCAATTTCTCGGGAAACTGTCGCGGCCCGTAATTGTTCGAGCAGTTGGTCGTGAGCACGGGAAGACCATAGGTATGTACGTAGGCGCGTGCAAGGTGGTCCGCCGCCGCTTTGGACGCTGCATAAGGACTGTTAGGCGCGTACGCGGTGGCTTCGGAAAACGGCCTGTCGTCGGGACCAAGGGAGCCATAGACCTCGTCGGTAGAAACGTGCACGAAGCGAAATGAAGCTTGTTCCGAAGGGGCGAGCGCGGTGTAAAAGGAACGTGTCTGCTCGAGCAGCGAGAAGGTTCCAACCACATTGGTTTCGATAAACGGTGCCGGACCGTGGATGGAACGGTCGACGTGGCTCTCCGCCGCGAAGTTGACGATCGCACGCGGCCGGTGAGTGGCGAGAGCCTTCTCGACCAGCGCTCGATCGCCGATGTCGCCGTGCACAAAAATATGCCGAGCATCGCCCTTGAGTTGGCCCAAGTTTGCGAGGTTGCCCGCGTAGGTGAGCTTGTCGAGATTGACAATGGGTTCGTCGCTCTCTCCAAGCCAGTCCAGAACGAAATTGGCGCCGATGAACCCTGCGCCGCCGGTCACCAGAATCATGCTTGCTCCGAGTGGTGCAAGTGGCGAAACAGCGAATGAACGCCGCCCGTATCGCTCAACTGCCGCGGGGCGCGGATTTTATCACGAGGCGCCGTAATACTCCCGGAACCAGTCGACGAAGCGCGCGAGACCTTCTTCGAGCGGCGTCGTCGGCTCGAAGCCGGTGGCTGCGGCGAGCCTCTCGACCGATGCAAAGGTGGTCGGAACATCGCCGGCCTGCATCGGCAGATATTCCTTCACGGCGCGCCGTCCGAGCAACCGCTCCAGAGCCTCGATGAAAGTCTCGAGCTCCACTGCGGTGTGATTGCCGATGTTGTAGATGGCATGTGGCGCATCTGTCGCCCCTGGCGACGGCGGCCGTGTCAGTACCCGCACAACGCCCTCGACGATGTCGTCTACATAAGTGAAATCGCGCTGCATGCGCCCGAAGTTGAACACCTTGATCGGCGTTCCGGAGAGAATTGCCTTGGCGAAGAGCGTCGGCGCCATGTCGGGCCGGCCCCACGGTCCATAAACCGTGAAGAAGCGCAGCCCCGTCGCGGGCAGCCGGTAAAGATGACTGTAGCTGTGCGCCAGCAGTTCGTCTGCTCGCTTGGTCGCCGCATAAACACTCACCGGATGATCGACGTTCTGATCCTCGGAGAATGGAAGGAGGTGATTGGCGCCGTAGACGCTCGAGCTCGATGCGTACACGAGGTGCGTGACATTGTTGTGACGGCAACCCTCGAGAACGGTGCCGAAGGCATCGACGTTGTTCCTCAGATAAGCGGCGGGGTTTGAGAGCGAATAGCGAACTCCGGGTTGGGCGGCGAGGTGTGCAACGTGGGTATAACCGCCCTCGCCGAATAGCCGCGCGGTAGACGAAGCATCGGCGAGATCGAGCGTTGCCCATGGGATCCCCGCAGCTTCCAGCCTGCCCGCTCTCTTTCGCTTGAGAGCGACGTCGTAGTACGGATCGAAGCTGTCGACCGCGGCGACTTCGACGCCGTCGTTGTGCAGGCGAAGCGCGAGGTGCATGCCGATGAAGCCGGCGCCGCCGGTGACTAGAATTTTCATCGTGCGCGTTGCGCCTGCTCGAGAGCGCGCAGCTTCGCATATTTGCAGAAACTGTTGAAGCAGCCGATGACAATGTGCGCGAGGCCCGCGGTCCCGTCGAGAAAACCAGCGCGCAGAACATAGAATCTCAGGAACCGAAGCACAGGAGAGAAGACAAAGCGCAGCGCCGAAAACCGCTCGCCTCGTGCGTACAGCGCCTCGGCCTGCAGAGTCGTGTATCGATTCTGCTTGGTGAGATAGGCTTCCAGCGATTCTGCCGACGCATGCAGCAGATCGCCGCCAAGCTTTCCAACGGATCCTTCGGCAATGACATGCTCGTGAACCACGTCGTCACTCCATCGTGCGTGTGCCCGGTGAAAGAGCCGCACGTTCCAGTCGGGATAGCCTTCGCCGTGGCGCAGCCATCGTCCGAGAAAACGGTTGCACCGTGCCATTGCATAAGCGGTGTGGCGCGGCTTGGCCAGCGCAGCGCCTATCGAGGCTGCAAGGTCACGTGATACTCGCTCGTCGGCATCGAGACTAAGGATCCAGTCGTGGCGGGCTTGCGCCACGGCGAAGTTTTTCTGCGCGCCGAAGCCCAGCCACGCTTGCTCAATCACGCGCGCCCCGGAGTGGCGGGCGATTTCTACGGTATCATCGCGGCTGCCGGAATCGACCACAATCAATTCCGCTGCAAAAGCGGCCGAATCGAGGCAGGCGGCGATTTCGGCGCCGGCATCGCGGGTGATCACCACGACGGTCAAGGCAAGCGGGGAAAGCGGATCGGACATCGCGAGAGTAGCGGGCGGTCATTTGCGCCCGGCACGGCGCGGCAGGAAGGCGCGGCCAATTCTACGTGCAAACCTATTCGCAATCCACCGGGAGGCACACACGCATCGCCGTCCGCTCTGCAGGATAGTTTGCACCCCCGTGTAAAAGCTGATCGATGCGAAGCGCACTGATCATCCGTCCGTCCTCCCTCGGTGACATCGTGCACGCGATGCCTGTTGTCCACGACTTGGCGCAGCACCGGCCCGGCATCGTAATCGACTGGGTTGCAGAGGAATCCTTCACTGCGCTGATCGAGCTCAATCGCCGCGTGCGGCGCGTGATACCGATCGCGCTGCGGCGCTGGCGACATCGTCCCCTGCGTCGCGCAACCTGGCGCGAGATAGTCGCCTTTCGTCGCGAGCTCAGGCTTCAATCCTACGATGCGGTGATCGATTTCCAGGAGCAGGTCAAGGGCGCGCTGATCGCGTGGCTAGCGCGTGGACCCGCGCACGGACCCGATCGGGCAAGTATCCGAGAACCGGCCGCGACGCTGGCGTATCGCCACACCTATCGCGTCCATCCGGATCAACACCTGATCGATCGCTGCCGAACCCTGGCCGGTGCTGCGTTCGGCTACACGCCAGTCGGGCGCGCGCATTTCGGCCTGTCGTCACCCGTCTCAGCGCAGCTCCCCGACGCTCCTTACGTTGTCTTTTTGCATTCGACCAGCCGCGCCGACAAACTCTGGCCGGAAGCGCACTGGCGTGAGCTGATCGCGCATTTTGCACATGAAGGCCTCACGGTGTTGCTGCCTTGGGGAGAGCCACCGGAACACGCGCGCAGCGCGCGGCTCGCCGCCGGCATCGCGGCCGCGCAAGTGCCGGAGCGCCGCACTTTGCCGGAGCTCGTCGCACTTCTCGCCCGCGCTCAACTCGTGTGCGGCGTTGATACCGGGCTGGTGCATCTGGCTGCAGCGATCGGCGCTCCCACCGTCGCCGTATTCGTCGCGACAGATCCACGGCTTGCGGGCGTCGAGCGCGCCAGCGCGCTCGCTCGCGATCTAGGTGGAATCGGCAAAGCGCCTGCTGCAGCAGAGGTCATCGCAGCAGCAGGCGAAATTCTACGCCACCGTTGAATGGGCATCGCCGGAAAAAAAGAGGTTCGCGAGTCGGTTCGCGATTCACTTTGGGCAGAACCCGCGCGGGCTCTGTACACCGCGCTTGCCTGCTGCGCACTTCCCTTCCTTCCGATCAAATTGTGGTGGCGGGGCCGGCGCGAGCCAGGCTATCGCCAGTCCATCGGTGAGCGCTTCGGACGTTTTGGGGGATCTGCGCTTAGCACCCCGCTGTTCTGGGTTCATGCGGTTTCAGTGGGCGAGACCCGGGCAGCGCAGCCTCTGGTGCAGCGGCTCAAGGCGGCATATCCCGATGCCTCGATATTGGTGAGCCACATGACGGCCGCCGGCCGCGACGCGGGTCAAATGCTCTTTGGCAACACGGTCACGCAGGTATGGCTTCCCTACGATGTCCCGTTCGCCGTTAACGCTTTTCTCGATCACTTTCGTCCCGACGCCGGATTCCTTGTCGAGACCGAATTGTGGCCCAACCTGATCGCGGCCGCGCATTCGACGAGCATTCCGCTTTTCCTGATCAACGCACGGCTCTCCGAGCGCTCGGCACGGGGTTATGCGCGCGTCGCTTCCTTGACCGGGCCGATGCTGCGCAGGCTCTCTGGCGTCGCCGCGCAAACCGAGGACGATGCGGCGCGGCTCGCCCGTCTGGGCGCGCCGGCGCCGATCGTTACCGGAAACCTGAAGTTCGATCTCAGCGTTCCAACGCAAGCGCGCGCTCTCGGCATCGAATTCAAACAGCGCTTCGGCGTCAGACGTCCCACCTGGATCGCGGCCAGCACCCGCGATGGCGAGGAAGAGTTGATTCTGGACGCGATGTCCCGCGCGCAGTTGCCGGCAACGACATTGACCTTAATCGTGCCGCGGCATCCGCAGCGCTTCGACGCGGTGGCGGACATTCTTCGCCACCGCGGGCTTCCTTTTGTTCGGCGCAGCGCCGGAGCGCCGGTGCCGCCGGACATCAGCATCGTGCTCGGCGACTCCATGGGAGAAATGCTCGCCTATTACGCCGCTGCCGATATCGCATTCGTCGGAGGCAGCCTGCTGCCCTTCGGGGCGCACACGCTGATCGAGCCCCTTTCGGTGGGGACGCCAGTGCTCATCGGCCAGTACAGCTTCAACTTCGCCGAAGCGACGGACAACGCGCTCGCAGCTGGGGCGGCGATCCGGGTCGAGAATGCCGACGCGCTGCTTGCGAAAGTCGCGTACCTGCTGGTCGATTCGTCCGCGCGAAAGAAAATGGCGGGCGCGGCGCACGCATTCCATGACGCCCACCGCGGTGCGACGCAGCGTCTCTGGAGCTGGCTCGCGCCGCAGCTCATCAGCCGCTCAGGTCGCGATTGACGCGTTCGACATCGGTGTCGGTGAGCGCACCGACCGCCTGCTTGAGCCTGAGCGCGCTGATGATGAAATTGTAGTACGACTGCGCCAGGTTGAACCGGGTCTGGAAAACCTGCTGCTGCTGGTTGAGCACGTCGAGATTGGTGCGCACGCCGACCTCGAGACCGAGCTTGTTGGAGTCGTACGAGACCTGGGCAGACTTCAACGCCTGCTCGAAAGCCTTGATTTGTGCCACGCCGCTGGTCACTCCGGTAAAGGATGTTTGCGCCTGCAACTGTGCGGTGCGGCGCGCTCCTTCCAGGTTCTGGCGCGCCACGTCCTGATTGGCGACCGCCTGCGTGACCCGCGAGTTGACGAGGCCACCTTGGTAAATGGGCACGTTGAGCTGCACGCCGATGAGACCGATGCGCGTGTCGCTCGCGAAATTGGCGGCGATGTTGGTGGACGCCGCCGCGCCGGCGTAACCCTGCTGAAAGCTCGCCACGAGGTCGAGCGTCGGATAGTGTCCCGCACGCTGCCGGCCGACCTCCAGCGCCGCGATGTCGAAATTCGACTGCGCGATGCGGACCTGATAGTTCTCGCGTATCGAACGCTCGACCCAGGCCTCGAGCGCGCTCGGAGTCGGTAGATCGGGCTGATACGGTCCCGAAAGGCGCTTGAGCTCATTCGGCGTACGGCCGATGATCGCACGCAATGTGGCGATCTTGTTATCGAGGTCGTTCTGTGCCGAAATTTCCTGCGCGACAATCTGGTCGTATTTGGCTTGCGCATCGTTGGTGTCGGTGATCGTCGCCGTGCCAACCTCGAAATTGCGCTTGGCCTGTGCCAGGTTCTCGCTCACCGCCGCCTTCTGGCTCTGCAGCACCTCGATGTTGAAGCGCGCGAGCAGGACGTCGAAGTAGGCCTGGGCGACGCGAAGGATGAGATCTTGCTGTGCGGAGGCTAGGACGTAGTCCGCCTGACTGACCTGCTGTTTCGCCTGGTCGTAGGAAATCCAGTTCTGCGCGCGGTACAGCGGCTGGCTCGCCGAGACGGTATAGCTGTAGGTCGGAAACCGCTGTACGAATGGCGTGGTGGGATCGGAATGCAGATTCTCGTGAAAATCCTGCTGGTTCGCGATGCCGAGAAGGCTCACCAGCGGCAGCAGACCGGCGCGCGCCTGCGGAAGCACTTCCTGAGTCGCCGCCCAATTGGCGCGAGCCGAGGCGTAGATCGGATCATTCGCCAGCGCGTCGCGATAGATCTGTATCAGGTCTTCTGCATCGGCACCGTGCAGTGCGCCACAGCAAAGCAAACCCACGGCGAGCGCCAGCGAGCGTTTCCGCATTGCCCTAGAGTCCCTTGTGCGGGCCGGACTCAAGCAGCGCTATGCCGCTTACCGGCCGCCGGTTCAAAACACGAAGCGCCGTGGCTGCACGGCGTTCTTGAGCGGGGCGATTACAGTTTCGAACAAGTCCTCGCTGGCAACGGCACCGGGCGCTGTCCAGCGCACGAGGCGTGCCTTCATCGCGGGAGCATCGCCGACCACCGCGAACAGGCGGCCGCCAGGCTTGATTTGCTCCAGCCAGGAATCGGGTAATACGGGCGTGGACCCCGTCAATACGATGGCATCGTAGCGCTCGGTGCCAAAGCCGCGGGCGCCATCTCCGATTTCCAGAATCACCTTCGTCGCGCTGTGACGCTTGAGCCTGGCCATGGCGTCGGCGGACAGGCGTGGATTGATCTCGACGCTCGTGACATGGCCAGCGCACGAGGCAAGCAAAGCCGTCATGTAGCCGCTGCCGGTACCGATCTCGAGCACCGACTCATGCGCGCGCAATTGAAGCGACTGCAGTACGCGAGCCTCCATTTTTGGCGTCCACATGCGCTCGCCGTCACCCAGAGGAATCTCCAGGTCGGCGAAAGCGATCTCGCGGTAGGCTCGTGGCACGAATTCTTCGCGCTTGACGGCGAACAGTCGATCGAGCACGTCCTGGTCAAGGACGTCCCACGTGCGGATCTGCTGCTCGATCATGTTGAAGCGCGCACGTTCGACGTCCATCTTGGTGAGCGGCAACCCTGTAAGCGAATGGCTGTTCATCGTGGCGGCAGAGTGCCGGTCGTGCTTTCAGGACGGCGCATCGCGAACGATCGCACCGAAGTCCCCGGCTCGCGGCGGGGTATTTTGTCGCGTACCGTCATCGCCCGTCAATCGCCTGTGGCGGCTGCGCCGGCGGCCCCGGAAGTGCGAGAGCTCCGTGCCACTTTCCGCGCCTTCCGCCATTCGGCAAGGCGATCGAGATAGGTGTAGATCACCGGCACGACGATCAGGGTGAGCAGCGTGGAGGTTATTACCCCTCCGATGATGGCTCGGCCCATCGGCGCCTGTGTTTCGCCGCTCTCGCCGAGACCGAGCGCCAGAGGCAGCATGCCGAAGATCATCGCCGCCGTGGTCATCAGAATCGGGCGCAGTCGCACCTGGCCGGCGGAGAGCAGCGCTTCATGCAATGCGGCGCCGCCTCGCCGCGTACGATTCGCAAAATCGACGAGCAGGATGGCATTCTTGGTCACCAGCCCCATGAGCATCACGAAGCCGATCATGGAGAAGAGGTTGAGCGTCGTATTGGTGAGCAACAGCGCGAGCAGCACGCCGATGAGCGTAAACGGCAGCGAAGCCATGATGGCCACCGGCTGCATGAAGCTCGCGAACTGCGAAGCGAGCACGAGATAGATGAAAATGATGGCGAGACCCAGCGCGGAGACGAGTGCCGCCATGGACTCCTGCGTATCTTCCTGCTGACCGGCGACAGCGAAGCGGTATCCGGGCGGAAGCGAGGTCGCGTCGATGATCTTCCTCACGTCGTCGCCCACGTTGCCTGACGGGCGGCCCTCTGCATTGGCGTAGAGTGCGACGCGGCGCTGCAGATCCTGTCGCTTGATGATCTGCGGACTCGTCGTCTCGACGATCTCGGCTACCTGCCGCAGCGGCACCATGCGCAAATCTCCGTCCGGGCCGCGCTTGTTGGTCGATATGTAGAGGTTGCCGAGATCCGAAGCGAGCCTGCGGCCTTCCTTCGGCAACTGCACGTTGACCTCGTAGTTCTGACCGTCGGGACCGAGCCAGTAGCTGACGGTCTCGCCCGCAAGCAATGGCCGCACGGTAGCTCCGACCTGCTGCACTGAAATGCCCAAATCGGCGGCGGCGTCGTTGTTGAGCCGGATCGACAGCGCCGGATTGGCTGCTTTTTCCGAGGTCTCCATGTCGGCGATGCCCGGCACCTTGGCGACCCTTTCGGCGAAGTCGTTGATCAATCCCTTCAGCGTTTCAGGATCCGGTCCCAGAAGATTGACCCAGATCGGACGATCGTAGCCCAGCGCCAGCTCGATGCCAGGGATCGGCTTGAGCGCGGCGCGGATGCTGCGCTCCAATTCCTTTTGCGAGCGCGCGCGCTCGCCGCGATCGGTAAGCCTCAGGTTCACGCGAGCGTAGTTGCGGCCGTCAAAGCTTCCAACCGTCGTCATCGCCAGCACGATCTCGGGGAATTGCTTGAGCGCCGCTTCGACTTCGCGCACCTTGCCATCGGTGGACTCGAGGCTGGTTCCGACAGGCGTGTTCAACCGCAGCGAAATGAAGCTTTCGTCGACCTGCGGCGTCAATTCCTTGCCGATGAATGGCAGCAATCCAAAGCTGCTGAAAAAAATCAGCAGCGCGGTCCACAGGACGATGCCGCGATTGGTGATCGTCGCCCAATGCGGCTTGAGCGCATGCCAGCGGCCGGTCCGCAGCGCTGTCCACAGCCTGATGCTCGGGACGTAGACGCGCCGGCGCCGGTCCGATATCGCCCAGTCGAGCAGGCGCCCATAGATGCCGTGAATCCATTCGATGACGCGTTCGACGCGATCCATGAAGCGTCCCAGCCATGGTACGCGCGAGAAGCGCGATCCGGGTGGATCGCGCCACAGTGAGGAGAGCATCGGGTCGAGCGTGAAGCTGACGAACAGCGACACCAGCACCGCGACCGCGACGGTGAGGCCGAACTGGAAGAAGAACTGGCCGATGATGCCCTTCATGAAGGCGATCGGCACGAACACCGCCACGATTGCGAACGTCGTGGCCATCACCGCGAGCCCGATTTCGTCGGTGCCTTCGCGCGCGGCCGCAAGATGAGTCTTGCCCATCGTGAGATGTCGTACGATGTTCTCGCGCACCACGATCGCATCGTCGATCAGCAGCGCGATGCACAGCGACAGCGCCATCAAGGTCATCATGTTGAGCGTGAAGCCGAACGCGTAGAGCGCGATGAAGGTCGCGATCACCGCGATCGGCAACGTGAGTCCGGTAATGACGGTGCTGCGCCACGAATGCAGGAACAGGAACACGATCAGCACCGTGAGCAATCCGCCCTCGATGATCGTCGCCTTGACACGCGCGATGCTGCGCTCCACCTCGTCCGCCTGGGAATAGACGAGTCGCACCTCCACATCCTGCGGCAGCCGCGACTTGAGTCCCTCGATCGCCTCCCGCACACCGCGCCCGGTCTCGACGATGTTGGCATCCTGCGCCTTGCGAATGTCGATGGTGATCGATGGCCTGCCGTTGATGCGCGAGATGGAGTCCTGTTCCTTTTCACCGTCGATCACGTCTGCGATCTGGCTTAAATAGACCGGGCCGCCTCCCTGCTGCGCGATGATGATGCGGCCGAACTGCGCAGGATCCTTGATCTTGCCTTCGACGCGCACGATCGAGTCGTTGTGCCCGCGCGTTATCCGGCCCGCAGGAACGTCCTGGTTGGCATTCTGCACGGCGCTCATGACCTGATCGACGCCGATGCCGAGAGAGGCGAGCGCGGAGGGCCTTATCTGGATCAGGATCTGTCGGGTCACCCGCCCGTTGACGACGACCTGTGCGACACCGGGAATGTTCTCCAGCGCCTTGACGACAGTCTGATCGGTGAGTGAACTAAGCTCGCGCAGTCCGACCGTCGGTGAAAGTACCGCCAGCGACACCGTGGGCCGGTTGTCCTCGATTTCCACCCGGACCACCTGCGGATCCTTGACGTCACGGGGAAACGTCGGCCGCACGAGCGCGATCTTGTCGCGAGCATCCTGAATCGCCCGCGTGACGTCGGTGCCGAGGCGAAATTCGACGAACACCTGGCTGCGGCCCTCACGCGAATTCGAGTAGATTCTCTTGACCCCCGAAACGGTGTTGACGGCATATTCGATCGGCTTGCTCACGTCGGTTTCGACGACCTCCGGCGAAGCGCCCGGATATTGGGTCTCGATATCGACGTAGGGAAGAGTGACATCGGGCATCTGCTCGACGCGCAGCCGCGCATAGGAAAAGACGCCGAGAACCATGATCCCGATCATGACCATGGTCGCGAAGACCGGATTGTTGATCGAGACGCGGGTGATCCACATGGGTAGCCTCGCTTGTCCGATGCGCGCTAAAGCCGGATTAGCTCGCGCCAGCCGACTTCGACGGTGCAGAAGCCCGCACCAGCGCTGGGGCTCCCGCCTTGAGGTTATCGAAAGGCGCCGCGAGAATGGGAGTATCCGGTGGTAGCGGGGTCTTGATCTCAACCCGCCCGGCCGCATCGTCCCGCCGGCCGACCGTCACGATGCGACGGCCCAGTTTCCCGCTTTCGATCGTCCACACGAAGGTTTGCCCGGCCTCGGTGCGGATCGCGATCGCAGGCAGCGTCGGTACCGGCGCACCTGCCGTCAGCGTCACCTTGCCGGTCCCGAACATTCCGCCGCGCAGAGCGGCATCTGGATTGGGGACATGGACGAACACCAGGATCGCCCGGGTCCCGGCTTCGGTCGTCGGATTGATGCGATCGATCGTCCCCGTAAAGCGGCGTTCGCCGAACCCGTCGATCGCCAGATCGACCTTCATTCCGATGCGCAGCTCCGGAATGTCGTTCGCGGGGATCATCGCCTGCAGCTCCATCTGGCCCAGATCGACGATCGTGATCAGCGGTGCGTCAAAGTTCACTTTTTCGCCGGGCTGCACGTGGCGCTTGGCCACCGTTCCGGAGAGCGGCGCTGTGACCACCGCGTCGCGCAACGCGTTTCGCGCGAGCTGCACCTGCGCCTCACTGGACTTCGACGTCCCTTGGTTCACCGACAGGTTGCTCTCTGCGCTGTCATAAGCATTCTGCGAAATGAAACCCTGCTTGAGCAGCGTGTGATTCTGGATACGCGTCTTTTCAGCGAGCGCGAGCTGCGCCCGGCTCGCTTCCATCGCGCCAGTGCGTTCGCTCAGCTTCGCCTCGAGGTCGGCCGTATCGAAACGGACAAGGACCTGCCCTGCCGTGATCGCTTCGCCCTCGCGAACTGTCACCTGCCGTACTTCACCGGATACCTTGGACTTGACCGTTGTCTGGTTGACCGGCTGCAGCGTGCCTGAGACATGAAGCCAACGCGCCAGCACCTTGGGCTCGACGGTTGCAAGATCCGTGGCGGTGAATTCCAGCGCCACCGTTCCGCTTCCTGGAGACTCCGCCGCGGCCCGCTGGGTGGCGCGCAGCGTCACGCCAGCGGCGATCACAGCGATGACGATGACGGAGACGATTGTGCCGACGGTTCGGCGCCGTGTGAACCAGCTTGCCATAAATGACCTTGCTCCCCTTCAAGCGGGCATCATGTGCCCACTGCGACGCCGGACGTTCGGTCCCAGGCGCCACTGCCGCCCATTTAGATGCACGAGCGGCGCTGCCGGATTCACTGTCGATTCAGCCGGTCGCGAGTTTAGGTCGCGGAGGCGCTTCGCGGCAAGGTCGAAGCGACAGAACGGCGGACAAGGGCCAAAGCCCGAGGCTTTGTGGCGACGAAGCGCGGCTGGCGGCGAAGGCGCCCCTGGAAGATTCAATCCGCCAATTGACATCCCCTGGACCGCATACAATAATACTCTGTTTTTTCCGCCTTTTTTCATTACATCATCCCGCTTCGGAGGATATTCATGAAAGTCAACCGCTCGCTCGGTCTGACGCTGGTCGCGGCCGCGCTTGTGACCGCTTACGGATGTGGCAAGGAAGAACCACCGAAAAAGGCCGAGGCCCCGGCTGCAACGACGGCCCCGGCGATGGCTGAAGTCACGGTGAAGATTGGACATGCTGGCCCGACCACCGGCCCCCAGGCGCATCTTGGCAAGGACAACGAGAACGGAGCCCGTCTCGCGATCGACGACGCCAACAGCAAGAACATCGTCATCGATGGCAAGAAGGTGAAGTTCGAGCTCGACGCGCAGGACGATCAAGCCGATCCCAAGCAGGGGACCATCGTTGCGCAGAAGATGATCGACGACAAGGTTGCAGGGGTTGTCGGTCACTTGAACTCGGGGACCTCGATTCCGGCGTCCAAGCTCTACAGCGACGCAGGCGTACCGCAGATTTCGCCGTCGGCGACGAATCCGAAGCTCACACTGCAGGGCTTCAAGACGACGTTTCGCGTGATGGCCAACGATGTTCAGCAGGGCAGCGTGATCGGAAAGGCCGCGGTCGAGACTCTCGGCGCCAAGAAGATTGCGATCATTGATGACAAGACGGCGTACGGTGCGGGGCTCGCCGACGAAACGGAAAAGGCGGCCAAGGCTGCCGGCGCGACCATCGTTGCACGCGAGTACACCAACGACAAGGCAACGGACTTCAAGGCGATTCTCACCAAGATCAAGGCCAAGAGCCCTGACGTCATCATGTATGGCGGAATGGACGCGCAGGGCGGGCCGATGGTCAAGCAGATGAAGGAACTGGGCATCAAGGCCAAGTACATCGCCGGCGACGGCGTGTGCTCCACCGAGTGGCCGAAGCTCGCCGGCGGAGCTGCCGAGAACCAATACTGCACCCAGGCAGGTCTGCCTCCGGACAAGATGCCGAACGCCAAGGACTTCGTGACCCGCTTCACCGCCAAATACGGCCCGATCCAGGTCTATGCGCCCTACTCGTACGATGCGGCGATGACGCTGATCGAGGCCATGAAGAAAGCGAACTCGACCGATCCGGCGAAGTACCTTCCTGAATTGGCGAAGATCTCCTACGGCGGCATCACCGCCAAGATCGAGTTCGACGAGCACGGCGATACCAAGAACGGCGCGATCACGCTGTATCAGGTCAAGGACGGCAAGCTCGAGCCAATGGCGGTCAACGTCGCCGGTAAGACCGAGAAGATCGAAACGGCCTCTGCCGCGCCGGCGGCGGCTCCCGCGCCAGGTGGCACCATGGCTCCGGCGGCGCCGATGAAGGACGACATGAAAAAAGGCGAAATGAAAAAGGACGAGACCAAGAAGTAAGCCCCACTAAGTAAGCCCCCCACTACAGCAATCGCACGGCGCCCGCGGGGCGCCGTTTTTTTTGGCGCTTGGCAGGGATTGCCGCAAGACCCTGCGCAGTGGAGAATCGCGACGGGCGTAGGCCACGATTAGCGCTGGCACCGGGAGGGATCGGGTGGAAATTCTCCTGCAGCAGATCATCAACGGGTTGACGCTGGGCAGCGTCTATGCGCTGGTGGCGCTGGGATACACCATGGTCTACGGCATCATCGGACTCATCAACTTCGCCCATGGCGAAGTGGTCATGATCGGGGCCATGGTGTCGCTGTCGGTGATCACTGCGCTGGTCGGTGCGCAGACTTCGCTGCCCGTCGTGGTGGTCATCCTCGCCGGATTATTTGTCGCGATTCTGGTCTGCATGACGATCGCCTACGGCATGGAAAAGGTGGCATACCGGCCGTTGCGCAAGGCGCCTCGGCTGGCGCCGCTCATCACCGCGATCGGCATGTCGATCGTTCTGCAGAACGTTGCGCTGATCGTCTGGGGTCGCAACTACCGCACCTTTCCCACCATCATCCATCCGACGCCGTACGACATCTTCGGCGCCACGATGACCGATTTGCAGATGTTCATCGTCGCCCTTGCGGCGCTACTCATGGCAGCGCTGCTGTTTGTGGTTCAGCGAACCCGACTCGGGATGGCGATGCGTGCGACGGCCCAAAACCCGCAGGTCGCGGGCCTGATGGGGATCGACATCAACGTCGTCATCTCCGCCGCTTTTGTGATTGGCGCTGCGCTCGCTGCGGTGGCCGGGCTCATGGTTATGACCTACTACGGCATCGCGCATTACTACATGGGCTTCCTGCTCGGGTTGAAAGCCTTCACCGCTGCGGTGCTGGGAGGCATTGGAAACCTGGCGGGCGCGATGCTCGGCGGCATCCTGCTCGGCATCATCGAAGCGCTGGGCGCGGGCTATATCGGGGACGTCTCCAATCTCTGCGGCTTTCCGTGGCTCAGCGACTCCCTGCACGAGCAATGCGCGGCGAACGAAGGCCAGGTCAGCATGTTCGGCAGCAACTACCAGGACGTGTTCGCCTTTTTCGTGCTCATCCTGGTGCTCATATTCCGCCCGTCAGGACTGCTGGGCGAGCGCGTCGCGGAGCGTGCATGAGCTCACACCGCCCCAGGCATGTCCCGCCGAAGGTCTGGGCGGCGGTCGCCCTCGTTGCCGCCGCGCTTGCGCTGTTGCCATTCGTCGCCGCCTTGGCTGGCCAGGCGTGGGTGCGCATCCTCAACTTCGCGATGATCTACACCATGCTTGCCCTGGGGCTCAATATCGTCGTCGGGTTTGCCGGTCTGCTCGACCTGGGCTACATCGCGTTCTACGCCGTCGGCGCATACGTCTACGCGCTGCTCGCATCGCCGCACTTCGGGATCCACCTTCCCTTCTGGATGATCCTGCCGCTGGGAGCGGGACTCGCCTGCATTTTTGGAGTGCTGCTCGGGGCACCGACGCTCAAGCTGCGGGGCGACTATCTCGCCATCGTCACCCTCGGCTTTGGCGAGATCATCCGCATCTTTCTCAACAATCTCAACGCCCCGGTCAATATCTCCAATGGACCGCAAGGCATCAATCTGATCGATCCCTTCCGCATCGGCAGCCTTTCTCTGGCGCGTCCCGAGGTGATCCTCGGGGTTCAGTTTTCGGGACCTCAGAAGTATTACTACCTTCTGTTGCTGCTCACGATCGGCGTCATTGTGGTCAACATCCGCCTGCAAAATTCCCGGTTGGGGCGGGCCTGGGAGGCGATCCGCGAAGATGAAGTCGCGGCCAAGGCGATGGGCATCAATACCCGCAACGTCAAGCTGCTGGCCTTCGCAATGGGGGCTTCCTTCGGCGGCATCGCGGGCGCCATTTTTTCGGCGACGCAGCAGTTTGTGAGTCCGGAGAGCTTCGGCCTGTTCGAGTCCGTCATCGTTCTGTCGATGGTGGTGCTGGGGGGCATGGGCAACATCCCGGGTGTGATCCTCGGCGCGATCATGCTGACGATGCTGCCCGAGGTTCTACGCTATACCATGGAGCCGCTGCAACTTGCGCTGTTCGGACGCGTCCTGCTGGACGCCGAAACCGTGCGACTGCTGGTCTTCGGCTTGGCGCTGGTTGCGATCATGCTCTATCGACCCGCGGGCTTGTGGCCATCCGCCGTGCGCAAACGTGAACTGGAAACACCAAAGGCCGCGCCCGGATGAGCGCGCTCTCACTGCTGGTTGCAAAGGGAATCAGCAAGCGTTTCGGCGGCGTGCACGCGCTTTCCGAGGTCACCTTCACCATCAACCACGGAGAGATCTACGGCTTGATCGGTCCCAATGGTGCCGGCAAGACCTCGTTGTTCAACGTTCTCACCGGAATCTATGCCGCCGATGGCGGGAATTTCATTTTCGACGGCGAGCCACTCGATCGAGTCAAGCCCAATGAAGTCGCCGAACGCGGCATCGCTCGCACGTTTCAGAATATCCGCCTGTTCCAGAATCTTTCAGCGCTCGAGAACGTGATGATCGGCCGCCACGTCCGCACCAAGGCAGGCGTTTTCGGGGCGATGTTTCGCGACAAGGCGACGCGTGCGGAGGAAGCGGCGATTGAAAAACGCTCCTATGAGCTGCTGGGCTACGTGGGCGTGGCCAAGCGCGCCAACGACCTGGCGAAGCATCTTGCGTATGGCGATCAGCGCCGCCTCGAGATCGCCCGCGCCTTGGCGACGGAGCCTAAGCTTCTCGCGCTCGATGAGCCTGCCGCCGGAATGAACGCGACCGAGACCCAGGCGCTGAAGCGCCTGCTCCAGGAAATCCGCCGCGATGGAATAACCATTCTCCTGATCGAACACGACATGAAGCTCGTGATGAGCGTATGCGATCGCGTGCTGGTGCTCGACTACGGCAGGAAAATCGCCGAGGGCAGTGCAGCCGAAGTACAGAAGGACCCGAAGGTGATCGCGGCTTACCTCGGCGGCGAAGTGTCGCTTGAACTCAAGGGATGAACCCGTTGCCAGCTCAGCCCCTACTCGAGCTCAAGCGTCTGCATGTCGCCTACGGCGGCATCCAGGCCGTTAAAGGCATCGATCTCACCGTTGAACAGGGAGAGCTGGTTTGCCTCATCGGTGCAAACGGCGCCGGCAAGACCACGACGCTCAAGGGAATCACCGGCTTGCAGCCGGTCAAGAGCGGATCGATCCATTACAACGGCGAAGACATCACCGGCAAGCCGGCGTTTCAGCTCGTACGCAAGGGGTTGTCGATGGTCCCGGAGGGACGCGGTGTCTTCGGCGCGCTCACTATCGACGAAAACC
>VBCY01000110.1 GCA_005882995.1 Betaproteobacteria bacterium | reverse complement strand
GATCACCCGCGGGCCGGACGCGGAGGCGTCGCGCTAGATCCGTCCCACGATGTCTTGCGATCGGCGAGGCCGCGTCCCGCGCGGCATATTGCGATCGGCCGCCGCCCGGCGTATTCTCTTCAGTGGGGAGTAGCAGGCTCCCCGGGATCATTCCCTCCAAGACGGTGCCCCGTCCAAGTCCTGCGGAAGGGTTACGCGCCGAGCGTGGGCACCTTGAATCCGCCTTTTAAGTGTCATTGCCGGGAACCGGATGCGTGTTCGCGGCGGTGCGCTCAGACGCCTGAACTCGATCACCGAAAAGCTGGCATCCGCTCGACTTCGCTTCCACGGCTGTGGACCAAAGCGGACAGCGTGACGGCATTCGATGACTTTAGCTTTCGGGCGATCGGCGGCCAATGAACTCCGTCAACGTTCGCCTTCTTCTGTGGGTGCGCGGCTTGCGCGCCTTCGCCGATGGCTATGTCAGCCTGCTATTGCCGGTCTATCTCATCTCGCTGGGGCTCACGCCCTTCGAAGTTGGCGTAATCGCCACCGGCACTTTGCTCGGTTCAGGCGTTTTGACGCTTTGGGTTGGCGTGCGCGCGTACGCTTTTCATCGACGCGCTCTGCTGCTTGCTGCTGCGATGCTGATGGCGCTCACCGGCCTTGGCTTTGCCACGGTCACGACTTTCTGGCCGCTTTTTGCGATCGCAGTGGTGGGCACACTCAATCCTTCGAGCGGCGATGTGAGCGTGTTCCTTCCGCTGGAACATTCGATCCTTGCGCGCGCAGTCGATGATGGACGGCGTACCGCAGTTTTCGCGCGCTACAGCTTGATCGGTGCCCTGATGGGAGCGCTGGGGGCGCTGTGCGCAGGACTGCCCGAACTCATCGCGATCGCTTGGCATGCGAGTGTCCATGTGGCCTACCAGGCGATGTTTGTGCTCTACGCATTGTTCGGCATCGTCTCGGCGCTCATCTATCGCAAGCTTCCGGCGAAAATCACCGAAGAGTCCGATACGCCGGCCGCGCCGTTGCGCCGCTCGCGGAGTACCGTCTACAGGCTGGCCGCGCTGTTCAGTCTGGATGCCTTCGGTGGCGGATTCATCGTGCAGTCGCTGCTGGCGCTCTGGCTGTTCGAGAAGTACCAGCTGTCTATCGCCGTTGCCGGCACTATCTTTTTCTGGACCAGCCTTTTTTCCGCATTTTCATATTTGATGGCAACACGCATCGCGAAGCGAATCGGTCTGGTCAACACGATGGTCTTCACCCATTTGCCGGCCAACGTTCTGTTGTTGTTGATACCCTTTGCGCCTGGCTTGGGCGTCGCGATTGCGTTGCTGCTGGTGCGCAGCGCGCTGTCGCAGATGGATGTTCCGACTCGAAGCTCTTATGTGATGGCGGTGGTGGTTCCCAGCGAACGCGCGGCGGCAGCAAGCGTCACGTCGGTTCCGCGAAGCCTCGCCTCGGCACTGAGCCCGCTGATCGCGGGCTATCTCCTCGGGTTGTCAAGCTTCGGGTGGCCCCTGGTCATCGCGGGAAGCGTCAAGATCGTCTACGACCTGCTGTTTTTGGCGAACTTCCGCAGCGTTCCGCCGCCGGAGGAAGCCGTCACTCGAAAGGCGGTGGCTCGCGCCGAATGACTTGCCCTCAGCGAACGATGGAATTAGCTTACGAGCATGCAAGGCAGCGCCCGCGGCTGGAAAGTCTTCGATTCGCAGATTCCGATCCTGACCTGCGAATATTCGTTCGGCCCCGGTTCGGCGACTGCGTTGGCTGTCGGTGGCAGCGGCGGGCTCGTCGTGGTCAGCCCACCATGCCGGGTCAGCGAAGCGGTATTCGATGATCTTTCGAGCCACGGAGCAGTGCGTGCTCTGGTCGCGTCGAACGCCTTCCACTATCTCGGCATGGCGAATTGGAAAGCGCATTTCCCTGATGCCGCGCTGTTCGCGCCGGCGCAATCGATTGCGCGGGTCGAGAAGCATTCCAGGTTGAGCGGCATCCGCCCGCTCGCCGAGGCGACGGCGATAACCTGCCCTGGGGTCGACCTCATCGACATGCCGCATTACAAGACCGGCGAAGCGCTGGTGCGGATCAGGACCGACCGGGGCATCGTCTGGTACGTGACGGACGTCATCATGAATCTACCGTCGCTGCCAAGCAATCCGATTATCCGGACGATGTTCCGCATGAGCCGCAGCGCACCGGGGCTCAAGTTCAACAACATCGCACCGTTGTTCATGATGGCCGACAAGACCGCAGTTCGCCGCTGGCTTGCCGATGAGTTCCGCAAGGCACCTCCCCGCTGGCTGATTGCCGCTCACGGCGACATCGTCGACTTCTCGGCCAATCCGAACGCCCAAGCCTTGTTCGGCGTTTAAGTCGTCGAGCGTCGCCCACGGCCGCCGCCCCGTGCGAAGGGATGGACCACGACGCGTCACGTCGACGGCAAGCCGCCCTCCACGGTGGCGCCTTTTGTAGCAGAATACCCGCCCGGGACTTACAGCAGAAGGCATTTTGAGCCCGGCGTCTTTACGGCGGTGTTGCAAACAATATCGATCAAGGCTGCGCCCGCTGTGGACAGAATTTTTGCACTGCGCTTTACAAACGGAGGAGCCTGCAATGGGAAATCGCATCTGCACCAAGTCGTTCGGTGTCGTCGTTTTCTGCTTAGCATCAATCGTTGCATTCGCGGCGCATGGACAGGCTGCGCGCCAATTCAGCTTCGCGTATGACCAGCCCAATACGACCGCCTACGGCATCGCCGCCAACATCTTCGATGCCAAGCTGAAGGAGCTCTCCGGCGGGACGATGAGCATCAACCAGTTTCCTGGCGCACAGCTCGGTCAGGAGCCGCAGATGTTGCAGAAGATGCGCTCGGGCGACATCGACTTCGTCATCACGTCGACGGCGAACGCGTCGACGCTGGCGCCGCAGGCGGGTGTGTTCTCCATTCACTTCATTTTCCGCGATCAGGCGCATCTGCAGAAAGCGCTTGCCGACCCGGCGGTATCGCAGGAGTTCCGCGCCATGATCAAGGATTCCGTGCAGGGCGCACAGGTGCTGGGCCTGCTGACCATGGGCATGCGCAACATGTACAGCAAGAAGGAAGTGAAATCGGTCGAGGACGTCAAGGGTCAGAAGGTGCGCGTCCAGGCGACCAAGACCGAGGACACGCTCTTCCCCGCCTACGGCGCGCAGACCGTGCACATGCCTTTCGGCGAGGTCTACACCTCGTTGCAGACCGGGGTGGTCAACGTCGCCGAAAACGGCGTCAACGTCTACCTCGCCAATAAGCACTACGAGGTCGCGCCGATCCTCTCCATGACCGAGCACGAAGCCAACAACAACTGCATCTGGGTGAGCCAGAAGACCTGGGATAGCTTGACGCCGCAGCAGCAGCAATGGGTGCAGGCGGCCGCCGACGAAGTCTCGAAGCGCGAGCCCGCGATGGCGCTGAAGCTGGAGAAGGATTCCGCCGACAAGCTCAAAACGATGGGCGTCAAGGTCGTCGAGAACGTCGACAAGACCGGCTTCATCAAGGCGGCGCAGCCGGTCCAGGACCAGCTCGCAACGGAGCTTGGTCCGCATGCCGTCAAGCTGCTCAAGCTCGTCCGCGAAGTGCAATAGCCGCTGAACGTTGTACGCCGAAGAGAGGCGCGAGCTCCTCGCGCCTCCCCGAGGCGTGTTGCTCTCTTAAACGAGACTCGACAAGGCAACGCCATGGCCGACATGCGCGCGTTGGTGCTGCAGCGTCATCGCAGGTTGAAATGGAAGGCGCTCGATCCGCTGGAAGCGCTGCTGATGGTGCTCTGCGGCGTATGCATCTTCATGTTCACGCTGACGGTTCTCTGCGACGTGATCACGCGCACGATCGGCGCGCCCTGGCTGTGGCTGCAGCAGGTGACCACCGCCTTCTTCGCCTGGGGCGTGTTCGTCGGCATGGCGGCGGCGACGCGGCGCCTGGACCACTTCTACCTGGCCGAAATCACCAAGCGCATGACCGGGGCGCCGCGCACGACGATCGAGGTTACCAACCGCGTCATCGTGCTGATCGTGGCGGTGTTGCATGCCCTCGCTTATCCCGCTCACGGTCTACACCGCGATCGTGCCCGTGGCAGGCGTGCTGGTGGCGCTGTTCACGATCGAGCAGCTCGTCAACGGTTGGAAGAACGGCTTCGAAGGACCCGAGGACCAGGAGCACGTTGTGGTGGAGCTCGCGGAGTGAGCGCTGCCGGGCGCAGCGCAGCGGCGTACGCTGCAAGCGTGGGCGACTATTGGCCGTTTCCTAACTGCGTGACATCGGTTGCAATTCGGATGAGCTGGCCCTCACCCCTAGCCCCTCTCCCGCCGGGAGAGGGGTGCGCGACAGCGCGGGTGAGGGTCAGATGTCGCTCAGTTGCGTAATTCTCAATAATGAGTCCAATGAGCAACGGCGCGGTCCTGTGCTTGATGGGCTTCCTGTTCCTGCTGTTTGGCTACATGGGCGTCCCGGTCACCTTCGCGCTGATCGCCGGCGTGCTCGTTGCAAGCTCATTTACGCCGATCAGCATGCAGTCGTTGATCGGGCAGCTCTTCCACGGCATCGATGCCGAGACCTTGCTCGCCGTCCCATTCTTCCTGCTCGTTGGCGAGCTGATGGCCTCCTCCGACGTCGCACGACGCATGATCCAGCTCTCGCAGACTCTCGTTGGGCATCTGCGCGGAGGGCTCGCTCAGGTCGTGACGCTGTTCAGCATGTTCTTCGCCGGGATCTCGGGCTCGTCGGTGGCCGACGTCGCCGTTCTGACGCGCACGGTCGCGCCGGAAATGGACAAGGAGGGTTACGACCGCGCCTTCACCGCCGCGCTGATCGCTTGCGCGTCGACGATGGCCAATCTGATTCCCCCGAGCATCATGGCTGTGGTCTATGGAGCGACCGGCAATGTCTCGATCGGCGGCCTGTTCCTCGCCGGCGTCGCGCCAGGAGTGCTGATCGGCATCGGCCTGATGATTTACAGCTACTTCTTCGGACCGGTCGGGGTGATGAAGAAGCGCTCGCCGTTGACCGAGGTCGTGGTCGCGGCGCGGGGTGCCGCGCTGCCGCTGGTGATCCCGGTGATCATCATGGGCGGCATCTTGACCGGTTGGTTCACGCCGACCGAAGCCGGCATGATTGCGGCCATGTACATCCTGATTGTGGTGATACCGGTATTGCGGCCGCGCCACGTGCTCAAGCTCCCGAGCGACTTCATGTACGCGGGACTGCTCTATTCGCTGCCGCTTGGGGCCGTCGCAGGAGCATCGGCGTTCGGCTGGATGGTCGCGTATCTGCGCGGCCCGGATATCGTCGCCACCTATATCTCAGGGATCGCCGGCACCGATGGCGCGATGATCATGTTCCTGCTCGTGGCGTTGTTCGTAATCGTGGGCGACTTCATCGACGCCGTACCGGCGATCATCATCTTCATGCCGATCATCACCAAGCTGACCCAGGTGGGCAACATCAACCCTCTGCACATGGGCGTGGTGATCATCACGACGCTCGTCTTCGGTCTGATCACGCCGCCTTACGGGCTGTCGCTCCTGGTGGCTTCGAAATACGTGGGCGTCGGCTTCGGGAGGGCGGTGCTGCGCTCGCTGCCGCTCTACATCGTATTTTTCCTGACCATCGCTTTTACGGTGATGTTTCCCAAGGTGGTGCTGTGGCTGCCGAAGCAGTTCCTTCCCGAATCGGTGGGTTGCTTCAAATCGCCGACGGGGGCTGGATATATCTGCCCTCCGTGAGAACGGGGGCCGAGCGGCAAAGCCTGAATCAAGCGAAGCCGAACAATCGCGCCGGCGTATGCCACAGCACCTGCTGCCGATCGGCTTCATCGGGGAACCAGCGTTCCAGATTCGCAAGGACCGGACCGTAATCCATGCGCATCGGCATGCGCAGGAACGGCCAATCGGATCCCCACACGCAGCGCTGGGGCGTGAATGCGTCGATCAATGCATGGATGAAGGCTTCGATGTCGGCGCTCGGGGAAAATGCGTTGAAGAATCGGAACGGCCCGGAGAGTTTGACGGCGTGGCCCTCGCGTCCGAATTCGAGCAGAGCCTGGAATCCCGGCTGGCTCACGCCGCGCTCGGCGTCGGGACGGCCGCAATGGTCGAACACCAGCGGTACCCGCGCCGTCTTAAGCGGGGCGACCGCTTCGTGCAGTTGATCTCGTTCGCATTGCACCTGCACCTGCCAACCCATATCGCGAACGTGCGCCAGCAGCCGCGGCATGCTCGGATCGTGTAGCACCGCAACGCCGTCCGTGATGAGATCGAGGCGGACACCGATAACGCCGGCGTCGCGAAGTTCCGTCAGAGCGCGCTCGCCAGTGTCGGCCCGTACGCGTGCAATACCCTTGAAGCGTCCCCTCGAGGCTTGGATCGCGGCAATCATGCATTGGTTGTCGTAACCGTAGCCGCTGGTTGGATTGACCAGCAATGCGTGCGAGAGGCCATGCGCATCGAGGACTGCTGCAAGCTGCTCCTTGCTGCCCGCCTCGTGCGGCGGAGGACGGTACGCCGCGTCCGACGCATAGGGAAAAAGCGTAGTATCGAAAACGTGGCAGTGCGAATCGACGCCTTTGCTCAGCACGGGTGACCTGAATGGAGCTTGCATCCGAGACGCTTACTTTGAGGATTTCGTAAATGCTTGACGCGTTTCCCTCACCCC
>VBCY01000545.1 GCA_005882995.1 Betaproteobacteria bacterium | reverse complement strand
GCGCCAGCCTCTGCGACGCCCTCGGATGCTCGAACGCGGAGATCGGACCGTGCAGCGAGTTGGTCGCCCCCGTTCCGGTCGGCTGGCCGCCCGGCAGGCCGAAGGTGCGGATGTAGACAGGCTGCTGACCGTTATGTGGATTACTCCAATCATAGATAACCATTGCCTGCGACTGCCGCCACAGCGGCGTGCCCGCCGGCGTGAGGGTAGCGTCATTGCTGCCCGGCATGTACGAGATACCGGTGCTGCACTCCCACCAGAGCTTGTGCGTCGAGCGAATGCCCGGGAGCTGCTTGAGAAGCACAGGCGCTGAGACATTGGTGACGTCCCATTGCTCATACCCGGAGGAGTTGCGGAGCATATAGACCTTGCCCGCCTGGCCGCCAGGCAGCACGGAACCCAGGCACATGCGCACCATTGTCGGGGCTCCAGCCGTCGCCGGAATGTGGAACTTCTCGACCGGGTTCGTCGGATCGGTGACGTCGATGATCATCGTGCCGCTGGCCTCGCATGCGTTGCCGTTCAGCGGATTCGGCAGGGTGCCGGGGCTGCCGCTGCAGAGGGGATTGATCACCGGAATGGTGTTGTGCATGCCCGCGAACAATATCGTGCGCCCATCGGGATACTGGATGACGTTCGGCTGATAAGAGGAGCGACCCTGCAAGTCCGTGTGCCCCAATCGATTGATGTTCTTCCTTTCGCCGCTCTGGCTGATCTGCGCCTGCGCGCTTGCGGCGACCAATGCGAGCGCAACGGCGCCTGACAGCGCCGCGAGCTGCAGTTTGCTTCCTCGAACAGGTGACGCGTACATTTGTTCCTCCTTTAGTGACATCCAACTGCTTACAAGAAGTACCTACGACGTAACGAAGGCCCGACCCCTTACCGTTGTTGTTGTACTTCCAACACGTGGTACTGGTGATCGAATTTCACGGACCTGCCGTCCGCGTATCGCCAGAGCGAGACGCGGCCGCCTTCGGCAGGCTCGTCGTCAACCATCTCCTCCGGCTCGCCCAGGAGTGCCCTTATTTCGTCGGCGGTCATGCCGATGCTGGGCTCACTCGTATAGCTCGAGTTGACCGTCGAAGCCGCATTGACACGCTTGGTCTTTGTTGTACTGTCGGGCCCGGTCTTTGTCCCGTTGACGGGCTGGGGCTTTGATTTGTCCTGACCGACAACGCCAGGCATCGACGGCGTCTTTCCGATGATCGGGCTCGGCGGCAACCAACCCAGGGAGTCGAGGTGGCACGGAAAATTCTGATACAGCGGGGTCCCGTCCTTAGCGACGCACTTGAAGATCTCGCTGGCGACAGCCTGAGTGACGAGAAACGTTGAAAGGACAATACATAGGAAGGACCACGTCCGCGCGCGAGCGACACAATGTTGCTTCATGGAAAATTCCTCCCGTAGATGGGGCATTGCGCGCCGCATCACCGTCTCGCGCAAACGCCGCACCGTAACGCCGCCTGAGACTCACCCCGAACCCGGATCGTTCAGGCTCACACCTCAATTGGAATTGACCGGCGCGCGATCGCGCTGGCGACCGAATTCCGTTTCATAGATCCTCCTGATCAGCGCTGCATCCAATCCATGTTAAGGATGCATTGCGCCTCGCTGACTCCCCACCCTCGCCCGCGTCTTCCTCGTGGCATACACAATGTAAGACACTTGTATACAGTATGCAAGAGACGCGCCTTGATCTTTGTAACATTGTGTTGCACTATAGAATCAAGGCCTTCCGCAAAGGCTTTTATTTGTATGCTGCAATGCGTCATGGGCCTGACGTAAAATTTTCCGACAGCTCGAACTGGCAACTAAGCATGAATAGGCCAGCCGGGGGACCCTCGGCTGGGCTTTATCGTTTCGCCGCCAGTGAACCGATCAGTGCGATGGGCGGAACGCTTGCATCCTGATCTTTCCGCCTGCTGCGTGCCATCGCGCTCTCACTGCTGGTGATCGGCATGCAGCTTGGAAGCGAGTTGCACGCGCTGCAGCACTTTGGGGAGGGTCAAGCACACAGCGGATCACTCATGGACACAGTACGGCGATGAGCTGTGTCCAATCTGCACGCTGTTCGCCGGCGGTGCCAACGCAATTGCCTGCAAAGTCGATCTGACGGCGATTGCACCGGCGGCCCGTTCCAGTCTGCGGCTTGCATCGACGTCGATCGCAACCGCTGCTAATTAATGTTTTTCTCTGGTCTCGATTTGAACATCAATCTTAGTATCTGCGACCCCGCGATGACTTCCGTCGTAGGATCGCCGATGAACCAGGGCGCTCTGGTCGAAGACGTTGACGATCGTCCGCTTAACCGTCGTCAACGTCTTCGACCAGAGCTACCAGTTGCGTGACGGGACCGGCGTCGGAGTCGGGGCACCGCAATTCGGGCCGCGCCGCGCGTTCTACGCATCGATCGAGAAGCCGTTCAACTGGTGAATCCGACGGGCGAAACGTCTACCTCGTGATCGATCCATGTCTTCTTTGTCTCGAACTGTAGCCCATCGACGACGTCGGAATATGTCCGGCAATGATGAGCGTCATGTCCGACATCGCGCCTTTCCAATCATGTTCGGATTAAGCCTTTTACTGGAACCTCTCGCGGTGGGCGGCGTACCAACTAGAGGCGCGGTGATGCCACGCGTGGATAGCCGCGTCCGGTCATCGACTTCGTTATATGTTGTCGCTGGTTGAAGACAAGGAGGTATGTCATGAAACGAACTTTGCTCGCACTAGCAGCTGTGAGCGTGGTCTCGTCGGGAGCCGCTTTCGCGGGAATGTCCGCGGTTCAAAGGGGAACCATTGACTCCGCCACGGTCGTCCCAGTGCAGTACTACGAGCGTGGGCCGGTCCAGTACTACGAGCGTGGGCCGGTCCAGTACTACGAGCGTGGAGAGGCGCGTTCCGCGAGCATCGATGAACGTGAGGCACGGATCCATGAATGGATCCAGCGTGGGCTGAACGAGGGCCGGATCAGGCCTTGGGAAGCACGGCGTCTGCAGCAGGAGCTGGCCGACATCCAGGCGAGAGAGCGGGCGTTGACTGCCGACGGTAGGCTTAGCGGCCGCGAGTTTGCGGAATTGAATCGCGATCTCGACCGGTTAGCCGACAATGTACGGGAGCGTATGCACTTCGAACGTTGACGTTACGAGTTCGGCACGATAGCAGAGATGCGCAGGCGTTTTTCAGTCTGCGCATTTCTTTTGCGGCAGACGCTCAATTCCCCCGATTCAAGAGCTGCTGACGCGGTCCACGAAACGCGTAGCTGCTTCGATGACCGCCGCCGGCTGATCCCTGTGAGGGGAATGCCGACAGTCGGCAAGCTCGAGGATGTCGACGTCCGCCACTTGTCGTTCGATTCGTGCCAACTGCTCCCCGGTGCCGTATTCGTCGTCATTGCCCTGGATAGCGAGCAGCGGACAAGTTATGCGTGACAGATATTCCTCGATGTTCCAGCTCCGAAAATCCGGATGGAGCCAGATGTCATTCCAACCTCGGAACGCCGAATCGACATCGGCATGGTACCTGGCCAGCTTTTCTCGAAGATCGGTGTTTCTGTAGGCGATTTTCGCGGCGGCAATGCTCTCAATGGAGATGTCCTCGACAAGCACATGCGGCGCCATGAGGACGAGGCCCGCGACATGGCGGCCAGATCCGCCGGCGTAGATGATCGCGATCGACGCACCGTCGCTATGCCCGACGAGGATGGGCTGGTCGATGCAGAGTCGATCGAGCAGCTCCGGCAGGGCGACCAGCGCCTCTTCGTGCATGTATCGCACAGGGCGATGCTCCGCTAACGCGTCCGAATTGCCATAGCCGTAGCGGGAGTAGACGATTGCGTTGCAGTTGGTCGCGTGAGCGAGGCGATGTGGAAAATCCCGCCACATCGCGAGCGATCCCAGGCCTTCGTGGAGAAACACAAGCGTGGGCCGCTGCAAGAGCCCGACTTCGATGCGTTCGTATTCGATGTGGTGCGCACCAATGGTAATGAAGGCCACGACCTAGGAGCCTCCTAGATTCCAAGATGGCGGTGCAGCAGGTCGGGCTGCGCCTTGAGCGTCGCGCTACCTCCCTCGAAGACGACACGGCCCTTGACCAGGATGACGTTGCGGTTGGCGATGGAGCTCACTGCAGCGTAGTTCTTGTCAACGATCAGCGTAGCGATGCCGCGCCCGCGTATCTCACCGATAATCCGCCAGATCTCACGCGCGATCAGAGGCGCCAATCCCTCGGTTGCCTCATCCAGGATTAGCAGATCGGGGTTCGTCATGAGCGCGCGACCGATGGTGAGCATCTGCTGCTCTCCGCCGGAGAGTCGCGATCCGCCGTGACTGAGCCGCTCGGCGAGCCGTGGAAAGATCGCGAGCACGCGTGAAAAGTCCCAATCGCGGCGGCCGTCCCGACCGGCGCGCGCAGCCATCACCAGGTTCTCATGTACCGTGAGATTGGGAAAGATGCCACGGCCTTCCGGTACGTATGCGATGCCTTGCCGGGCGATTAGGTACGGTTCGGCGCCGGTCATGAGTGAACCACACACCCAGACTTCGCCCTGACGCGGCTTGACAAGGCCTAGCATGCTGCGGATCAGCGTGGTCTTGCCCATGCCGTTGCGTCCCATCAAGGCGACGGTTTCGCCATGATCGATGCGAAAGTCGATACCGTGCAGGATATGGCTTGCGCCGTAATAGGTGTGCACCGCTCGCGCTTCGATGAGTGCCTCGCTCATGATTGTTCATAACCTGCGAGCGCACCATCCTCACCGAGATACGCTGCGCGCACCATAGGACTCGCACGAATCTGCGCCGGCTCTCCGCTCTCCAGTACCTGGCCATTGACCATGACGGTGATGACGTTGGCGACCGCGAACACCGCGTCCATGTCATGCTCGACCAGAAGGATCGCATGCCTGGGAGCAAGCCCGCGCAGAAGCTCCACCATGCGCATCGCCTCCTCGGCACCCATGCCGGCCAACGGTTCATCGAGCAGCAATACGTCCGGAGCGGTGGCGAGCGCCAGTGCGATTTCCAGCTGCCGCTGCTCGCCATGCGAAAGCGCGGGAGCGATGCTGTCGCTGCGATTGTCGAGACCGACCGCCTCCAGCGCTCGCCGCGCAGCAGTGCACACGCCTTCGAAGCGCAAAGCATCCTCGAACACGCGAAGCGTCCTCGGCTCGCGCGACTGTGCCGCGAGGCGGCAGTTCTCGAAAGCGGTGAACGCGGGAAAAATATTCGTCTTCTGATAGCTGCGTCCGATGCCGATGCGCGAGCGTCGGTCGGGGCTCAATCCGGTGATGTCGTCGCCCTTGTAGCGGATCTCTCCCGCTGAAGCGCGCAATTCACCTGAGAGCAGATTGATCAAGGTGGACTTCCCAGCGCCGTTCGGACCCAGCAACGCATGCAGCTTGCCACGATGCAACTCGATTGAGACGCTGCTCGCCGCCATGAGGCCACCGAAGCTCCGCGACAGTCCGTGCGTTGTCAGGATGGCGTCGCTCACTGTGCGTCCTTGTCACTCACTCGGCGCTCCTATCAGCAGCCGTCGAAAGCGGCTCGCGACGCTGGCGAGTCCGCCCGGAAGAAAGATGACAAGCAGGATGATCGTCGCGCCGAGCAGCAGTTGCCAATGCGTCGTCACCGATGAGAAGAGCTCCTCCAGGGCAACGAACGCGAACGCTCCCACGACGGCGCCGTACAGGCTGCCAAGTCCACCGAGAATGAGCATCAGCAGCACGTTGCCCGACTGGTGCCACGACAGGAGTTCCGGATTCACAAAGCCGAACTGCATGGCCGACAGATACCCCGCCAGCCCGGCGAGCGCGCCGGCCAGGGTGAAGCTCGCCAGCTTGTAGCGATAGACCGGGAACCCGAGCGAGCGCATGCGCTCTTCGTTGCTGCGTATGCCCTGGAGCGCGCGGCCGAATGAGGATCGCGAAAGCGTGCGAAGGAACAGGAACACCGTCACAAGGGCGGCGAACACAAAATAGTAGACGTGGTTCGCATCCGAAAGATTGAAGGGGATGAAGCTTCCGATGGCCGCTACGGGTTTGAAATTCATGCTGATGCCGTCGGAGCCACCGCCGAACTTGGTGTCATGGAACACGAAATAGAACATCTGCGCAAAGGCGAGCGTCACCATGATGAAGTAGATGCCCCTGGCACGGACCACGAACACGCCGACGATGAGCGCGGCGAGTCCAGCGCAGGCCACCGCCGCCGCCAGCGTGAGCCACAAGTTCGCGGGATCATACTTGGGAGCGAGCAGGCCGAGGGCATACGCCCCGATGCCGTAGAAGGCGGCATGACCGAAGGATACGAGTCCGGTGTAGCCCACCAGCAGATCGAGCGAGAGCGCGAAGATCGCGAGGATCATCACCTTGGAGACCAGCTCGGTGTAGAAGTCGGAGCCCGCGAGCGGAAACAAGGCGAGCAAACCGAGTGCCACGCCGAGCGCGACCGTCCTACGGCGCACGGCGCCCAGCGCAAACGTAGCGTTGCATCATCAGATTCGCCGGAAAAGCCCTTCCGGACGCCACAGCAGGATCGCGGCCATCAGTACATACACCGTGACGCCCGCAGCCTGGGGAATCAGCACCTTGCCGAAGGTATCGGCGAGCCCGATTAGCAGCGCCGCCAGCAGCGCTCCCCACACCGAACCGATGCCGCCGATCACGACCACCACGAAGCAGATGATCAGCACCTGCGTCCCCATCCCCGGATACACCGAAGACACCGGCGCGGCGATCATTCCCGCGAACGCCGCGAGCGCCACACCCAGCGCGAACACCAGGCGATAGACCAGATTGATGTTGAGTCCCAGCGACTGCACCATCTCGCGGTTCGAGGAGCCGGCTCGTATCATCATGCCCAGCCGCGTTCGGCGGATGACTAGGTAGAGCAGCACCGCGAGCACCAGGCATACGGCCGACATGAACAGGCGATAGGCCGGATAAGACAGCGTATCGGTGAGCGGCAGCGACCAGTTGAGGATGTCCGGAACGTTGACGCCGTGCACATCGTTGCCGACGATCAGGCTGCGCAACTCCTCGAACACCAGGATCAGGCCATAAGTGAGCAGTACCTGCTCCAGATGATCACGCTTGTAGAGGTGGGAAAACAGCGCCCATTCGAGAAAGACGCCGAGGATCACCGAAAGCACGATGCCGAGGACGATGGCGGCGAACAGGCTTCCCGTAAGCGACGACAACGTGAACGCCATATAGGCGCCGATCATGTAGAAGCTGCCATGGGCGAGATTGATGATGCCCATGATCCCGAAGATGAGGGTGAGGCCGCTCGCGACCAGGAACAGCAGCAGCCCGTACTGGATGCTGTTCAGTAGCTGGATCAGGAACGAATAGAAGTCCATC
>VBCY01000544.1 GCA_005882995.1 Betaproteobacteria bacterium | reverse complement strand
TATTGCAGGTGTCCGCTGCGCGCTTCCTGCGCGGCGGGTGAAACGGGAAGCCGGTGCGTCGCAAGGTGCTCGCGACAACTCCGGAGCTGCCCCCGCAACGGTAGGTCAGGCGGGGACTTCGTCGGCTGGAATGGCGGAGCCCCTGGGTTGAGCTCTCAACGCCACTGTTCCCAAGGAACGGGAAGGCGGGCGAATCCACTGACAAGCCCGGAGACCGGCCTGCAAGGTGCGCGCTCGCGACCGTAGTCAAAGCGCGCCAAGTAGCTCAAGGGCACGCGGGAGGCGTTGCTTGGCTGCGCAGGGCTGGTGGTCCTGCTCGCCGCATTCTCTCCGTGATTTTCCTGAGCTTTTCGTGCGGGAGTGCATGAATTAGCGGGAGAGAGCCATCGTGATCCGGCACCGCTACCCGAATGCAATACATTCATTAACTCTTTTCGTTGCAGGGATGGCGAACGGCATTGCCTATGCGCAAACGGACGGCGCCGCGACGATGCTCGATCCGGTCACGGTCACCGCTACCCGTTCTCCACAGCGGCTCAATGAAATCATCGCCGACGTCACGGTCATCGGGCCGGATGAAATTGCTCGTGCCGGCGCTCAGGGACTCGCTGAGCTGCTGCAACGGCAGCCCGGCGTGCAGATTGCAACCACCGGCGGGCCTGCGTCGACAACCAGCGTCTTTCTACGCGGAGCCAATGCAGGGCAAACCCTGGTGTTGATCGATGGCCTTCGCGTTGGATCCTCAAGCTCCGGAACGGCGCCATTCGAGGCGATCCCACTCTCGGAGATAGATCACATCGAGATTCTGCGCGGTCCCGCCGCCAGTCTGTACGGGGCGGACGCGATCGGGGGCGTGGTGCAGGTGTTCACGCGAAGCGCGGCTCGCGGTCTTAGCGCAAACGCGAGTGCAGGTTATGGCACCTACAATACCCGGCAGTTCTCCACCGGCGTCAGTGGTAGCTCCGAGCCGTGGCGCATGGTAGCCCAAGGAGGCTATCAGCAGAGCGCCGGCTTCAACGCGATCTGGAATCCCGCAAACTTCAGCTACAACCCTGATCGTGACGGCTACACCAATGGCAATGGCAGCGGCAGCCTCACTTACGCCTTCGCCCCCGAGCAGCAACTCTCGGCACAAGCCTTCTACAGCCGGCTCAATGCGCAATTCGATGCCGGTGGCGGCTTCGACGACCGCACCATCACCACGGTGCAGAGCTATGCGCTGGCCAGCCACAATCGGCTCGCCTCATTCTGGCAGAGCACACTGGGAGCCGGGCTATCAACGGACGACAGCGACTCGCAAACCGCCTTCGGGCCATCGCGGTTCAAGACCGTGCAGCGACAGTATCTGTGGCAGAGCGATTTCACGCTTCCCGGGGGAGCGCTTTCGCTGGCGCTGAGCCGCCGCGAGGAGCGGCTCGACACCGATGCCAGCTTCGCTATCACGGCGCGCAATACCAATGCCGTTGTCGGCGTCTATCAACTGCGCGCTGGCCCTCATGCGTTACAGGCCAACCTTCGTCGCGATGAGAGCTCACAGTACGGCGGGCAGACCTCGGGCGCAGTGGAATACGCGTACAGCTTGGGTGGGAACCTCCGCGCGAGCGTGAGTTACGGAACAGGGTTCAAGGCGCCGACCTTCAACGACCTCTATTTCCCCGGATTCTCCAATCCCGATCTCGTGCCGGAGACTGCGCACAATTTTGAGACGGCGCTACGCTACTCCGATGAAAAGATCAGCGCCGGCTTAGTTGCGTATCGCAATCGGGTTCGCGAGCTGATCGTGTTCCAGTGCGACGTCGATTTCAATTGCGCACCGCGCAACGTCGCTTCGGCGACGCTCGAAGGCGTGACGCTGGAACTGCAGGCACTGAGCGCCGATACCAGCTTGAAGGGCAGCGTCGACCTGGCGCGGCCATACGACGACGCGACCGGCAATTTGCTGCCACGCCGCGCGCGCTACTACGGTTCGCTGCAGCTCACGCGCTATTTCGGGACGACGCAGGTCGGCGTGCAAATGGTTGCATCCTCCGCCCGCTATGAAGATGCTGCCAATACCCGCCGCATGGGCGGATACGCCATCGTCAACTTCAACGCCGAATACGAACTGGCGCCGCGCTGGATTGTCTTTGCGATCTTCGGCAATGCATTCAACAAGAGCTACGAACTGGCCGCCGACTACAACACGCCGGGAGCGAATATTTTTGCCGGCATTCGTTACCGGTATTGATGCGCTGGATCGTGTGGCTTGCTACAGCGTTTTGCGCCACATCCGGCGCGGCATGGACGCGCGCGGATCCGGTCGCGGCGATCGATGCTTCGGGAGCGACTATCGAGCTGCCGGCGCCGGCGCGTCGAATTGTGAGCCTCGCGCCGCATGCGACCGAGCTCTTGTTTGCCGCGGGCGCAGGGCATGCGATCGTCGGCGTTCTTTCGCCGGCCGACGCTCCGCCTGAAGCGGCGCGCCTGCCACGGGTTGGAGACTCGCACGCGCTCGATCTCGAGCGCATCATCGCACTCAAGCCCGATCTCGTCGTTGCGTGGCCTTATCTGGCTCCCACTCAGGTTGAGCGCTTGCGCGGTCTGGGTCTGCCAGTCTATTTGAGCGACCCGCGATCGCCGGCGGCCATTGCCGACGAGATCGACCAGTTGGGCGTTCTTACCGGACAGACGCGAACTGCGTCCCGCGCAGCTTCGGCATTGCGCGCACGCATTGCAGCGCTGCAGGAGCGACAGCGAGACGTGCGACGGATCCGTGTTTTCTACGAAATCTGGAATCAGCCCCTGTTTACCGTCGGCGGCGGCCATCTCATCAGTGCCGCGATTGAGCTGTGCGGCGGGACCAACATATTCGCGTCGCTCACACTGGCCGCGCCGCAAGTGAGTGTGGAAGCGGTGCTCGAGGCCGCCCCGGAGGCGATCGTCGCCGGCGGCGATGGTCCGGTGCCGCCTGCCTGGCTCGACACCTGGCGATCCTGGCGGGAGCTTCCCGCGGTGACGCGCGGAAGCCTCTACGCCATCGACGCCAACCTGTTACACCGTGCCGGGCCTCGTTTTGTCGAAGGCCTGGAGCGCTTGTGCGTTGTGCTCGACGACGCGAGGATGCGACTGCGACGCTAGGCGACGAATACGACGCTAGGCGACGAATACGTTTCGCCCGTGGTCGCGGAAGCTGCGCAGCGCGACCCCGTACAACGCCGTCAGGCGCTCGCTGGTCAGCAGCTCAGCGCCGGGGCCCGCCACCGCCGTGCCGTGATCGAGCAGTATCGCGTGGTCGCAATAGCGCGCCGCCAGATTGACGTCATGCAACACCATCAGCAGCGCCTTTTGCTCTTGGCGGGCGATGCCCGTCAACCGATCGAGCAACGCGAGTTGGTGCGCGAGATCGAGATGGCTCGCGGGTTCATCAAGCAAGAACAGCTCGGGTTGTTGGGCGAGCATGGCTGCCAGCGCCACTCGCCTTCGCTCGCCTCCGGACAAAGTGCGAACATCGCGCGTTTCCGCGCCTGCGACGTCAACCGAGGCGAGTGCTGCGCGAGCGATCGCATGATCCCGCGGCATCTCCCATTGCCAGCGCGAGAGGTGCGGGTGACGTCCGACCAATGCGGTCTCGAGCACGGTCGCGGGAAATGAATCGTAATCGTCCTGCGGCAGGAGCGCTCGAATGCGCGCGAGTTGCCGGCCCGACCATTCGCTGAGAGTGCGTCCAGCAAGCTCGAGAGTTCCCGCTGCCGGCGCTCGAAGGCCGGCAAGCGTGTGCAGCAGCGTAGTCTTGCCGGCACCGTTACGACCCAGCATCGCCCAGCATTCACCGCGCCGAATGCTCAAGTCGAGGTCGCTGCAAACCCATTTTCCGCCGATGGTGACGGCGAGCCCGCACGCAGCAAGAAGTACCTGCCCGCTCATCGACGCTCTCTGGCGAGCAGGTACAGGAAGGTGGGTACCCCAAGCAGCGCAGTGATGACACCAACCGGCAGTTGGGTTGGTGCAACAACCTCGCGTGAAAGCGTATCGGCGATGAGTAGCAGTGCGCCACCGGCGAGCGCGGAAGCCGGGAGTGTTATGCGCTGATCGTTGCCCAGCGTGAGGCGCACTGCGTGCGGCACGATGAGCCCGACAAAGCCGATTGCGCCGCCGGTCGTGACTGCCACAGCGGTCAGGAGCGCGGAGAGGCCGAACAAAAGCCACGGCAAGCGAGTCACCGCTACACCGAGCGAGGCGGCGGCGATCGGCCCTCGAGACAAGACGTTGAGATCGCGTGCAAACGGCAGCGCAATCCCGACGCCGAGGGCAAGTGTCAAGAGCGGTATCCAGGTGCTCGGCGGCTCGGATAAATCCCCTATGAGCCAGAACAGCATGCCCCGCAACTGCGCATCCGGAGCGAGGGTCAGCAGAAGCGCGACCAGTGCTCCCCAGCCTGCTGCGACGATCACGCCGGTCAGAAGCAGGCGCGGCGGAGACCACGCACCATCGCCTCGCGACAGCGAAAAAACGATCACCGTCGACGCGAATGCGCCGCCAAAGGCGCCGAGCGGCGTCACCCACGCTGCGGCGCCGATCAGCATGGTCAGCAAGGTTCCTACCGCGGCACCGCCCGAGACACCGAGCACATACGGATCGGCAAGAGGATTGCGCAGCAGAACCTGCAAGAGGGCGCCCGCCAGCGCCAGCGAGCCGCCGGTCGCAAACGCCGCAACCGCGCGCGGCAATCGCAGATCGCGAACGATCATGCGCGCGGTGGAATCATCGCCGCTGCCCAGCGCCTGCACGATCGCGTGCATGTCGAGCGCGACGCTTCCCACCGAAAGCGCAACGACGAAGGCCGCCAGCACAACTCCGACGAGGACAGTGAACGCGGGGGCGGCAGCCAGGCGATTCAATTTTGCGGCGGGAAAATCGTGATGCTGCGACGATCGAATCGGCGGGAAAGTCGACGCGACCTCGATTATAGCCTCTGCAGTGCATTGTTCCGCTGCCCTATAATTGCGAGCACCGGTTGCGAACCGGAACTTTTCATCCGCGCAAGGCGTCATGCCAACTCCTGCATGACGATTTCCATGAACAAGGCATTCACACGCGAAGAAGACATCGACCGCGACGAAGAGGCGCCTGAACCTGCCGCACTGCCCGCCGGCACGAGGAATTACATGACTCCCGGCGGCTTCGCGCGGCTCAAAGCAGAGCTCGATGCGCTGGTAGAGAAGGAACGCCCAGCGGTCGTTGCCGCCGTCGCCTGGGCGGCGAGCAACGGCGATCGATCGGAGAACGCGGATTACATCTACGGCAAGAAAAGGCTGCGCGAGCTTGATCGGCGCATTCGCTTCCTGGTCAAGAGGCTGGACCATGCCGAGGTCGTCGATCCCCTGGCTCGCGGCGACGCCGACGGCGATCGCATCTTTTTCGGCGCGACGGTGACAGTGCGCGCGATGGGTGGGAAATCGCGGACGGTGAGCATCGTCGGCGTCGACGAAATCGACACCCGTCGCGGCTACATCAGCTGGATGTCGCCCATGGCGCGCGCGCTGATAAAGGCGCGTGAAGGCGACATCGTCACGCTGCGCACTCCCGCCGGCACTGAGGAGCTTGAGATCATCGAAGTGCGCTACGAGGCGCTGCGCACGGGCGTTGAGCAATCCGGCGACGTTGGTTGACGCAGCAGAAACCTTACGCCTATAGTCCTTTATGGATGTGGAACTCTCGGGCCTCGAGCACAAGGTGGCCGCGCTGCTCGCCGATTACAACCGCTTGCGCGCCGAGAACGAATCACTCAAGCGCGAGCTGGGGCGTGCCATGGAACAGAACCGCGCACTTGCGGCGAGAATCGCGGCGGCTACCTCGCGCATCGATTCGCTGCTGCAGCAGTTGCCAGAATCCACGAGCTGATGGACGACCGACCAGTCACCCTCGACGTGTCGATTCTTGGACGCGACTACCGCGTCGCATGCAAGGAGTCGGAGCGCGATGAGCTGCTGCAGGCGGTGCAGTTTCTCGATCGGCGCATGCGAGACATACGCGACGCTGGCAAGATTGTTGGCGCCGAGCGCATCGCGGTGATGGCCGCGCTCAACATCACCAACGAGCTGCTGCGCGCGTCACGTGGACGTCCTTCGACCGCGACGACCGGCGGCTTTGACACGGCCGGCGTTGAGCGTAGAATTTCCGCCATGCAATCGGCGATCGATCGCGCGATGGCAGACCAGGAAAAGCTTTTTTGAAACGGGAGTTTCATTCGACTTACGTCCCCTGCGGTGTTCGAACCGGCCATATACTCTTTGAACCAATGCTACTAGCTAGGTCGCCGCGCCTAACATGGGCCGGTGTGCGCTCCCTACGCGGAAGCGCCTGATGGCCCAGGTAGGCGACCCTCTTGAACTCAGGTTCAAGATGACGGTCGGCACGGCACAAGCGGGGGGCACCCTCTAACGCGGCGTCGCAACAGCGGCGCCGCTTCTTTTCTGGTATTCCGATGCGCTATTAGTTTCGGACCGTCGTCGCCGTGCACAAGGGAGAGGGGCCGATGAGCGAAGAGACGTTTTCACAACTCGAGCGCGAGGGGTGGCAGCGCAACGCATCCGAATACGACAGCATAGACCTGCCTGCGACTCGTCAAGCCTTCGCGCCGCTGCTGGACAGCGTGGGCGATATGCACGCCGGACGGATACTCGAGATCGCGTCCGGCACGGGGCATCTGGCGGCAGACGCTGTCGCTCGGGGCGCAACGCTCGTCGGTATCGATGTGGCCCCAAACATGGTGGCAATTGCGCGCCGCCGCGTCCCTGACGCGACCTTTCACGAAGGTGACGCCGAGTCTTTGCCCTTCGCGGATAAGCAATTCGATGCCGTAATGTGCTGCTTTGGCGTGCCCCACTTCGCTCGGCCCGCGCAAGCCTTCAGTGAAGCGGGCCGGGTTTTGAAGCCCGGTGGAATCCTCGCCTTCACCGCATGGAATGCACCCGAGCAGGGGAACGAGTTCTTTGGGATCATCCTCAAGACCTTCCAAACCTACGCGAACATGGACGTTGGATTGCCTCCGGCTCCGGCGATGTTTGCGCTCGCTGATTCCAGCGTGCGCGATCCCATGTTGACGCAGAACGGTTTTCGCGAGATTCGGGCACGAAACATTGCCATCGTGTGGCCCGTCGATGGCCCCGACTCTACCTATCAGATGCTCGTCAGGGGTGCAGTGCGCACCCGGATGATCTATGAACGCCAGACTGCGCAGGTCCAACAGCGCATTCGTGATGAGTTGGCCGCCGCTACCGCGCCCTATGTGAAAAGCGGCGGCATCCCTGCTCCTGCGGTGGTCGTGACTGCGATCAAAGCGTGACAGGCGTCGTCATCCGGCCGGCTAGCGAAAAAGACGTTCCAGGAATCACGCGATGCGTTTGCGCTGCCTACCTTCAGTACATCGAACGCATCGGAAAGCAGCCTGCACCGATGCTTCACGACTATTCCGAGGTGATCAAATCGAGCCAGGTCCATGTTGCCGAATCCGGGAGTCGCATCATCGGTGTTCTGGAATCACTCGTTACCGACGAAGGGTTCTTGCTCGACAGCATCGCGGTCGATCCCGCCAACCAGGGTACGGGCATTGGGCGCAGCCTTCTCGAGTTCGCTGAAGCGGAGGCTTCGCGCCAGGGGTTCTCCTCGATCTACTTGATGACCAATGAGAAGATGGTGGAAAACCAGGCGCTCTATTCACGGATCGGCTACGTTCAATACGACAGGCGTTCAGTGAAGGGATACGCTCGCGTCATCATGCGCAAGTCCTTGGCGTGATCGATTTACGGCCTCATTCGACTTTCATGCATTACTGGCTGATGAAATCCGAACCCGACGAGGTTTCGATCGACGACCTTGCGGCGATGCCGAAGAAGACGATTGCGTGGTTCGGCGTGCGTAACTACCAGGCTCGCAACTTCATGCGCGACCAGATGAAGGTCGGCGACCTCGCGTTCTTCTACCACTCGAGCTGCCCGGCTCCCGGCATCGCCGGCATCGTGCGGGTGAACAAAGCCGCGTACCCCGACGCTTCCCAATTCGATGGCAAGAGCCCTTATTTCGATCCCAAGGCAACGCGTGCAGCGCCGCGCTGGCTGAACGTCGACGTCACGCTGGTCAAGAAGACCCGCCTTATCTCGCTTTCGGAGTTGCGCGCGACGCCGGAACTGGAAACGATGCGCGTGCTACAGCGTGGTAACCGGCTGTCGATAACGCCAGTGACATCGCAGGAGTGGAAGATCGTCGAGCGAATGGCGACCCGGCTAGCGTGATTGATGGGCCACTTCTTGCGGTTTATCTGACTCTGGGCGCGCTCGTTGGCTTCCTTGCCGGTCTGCTTGGGATCGGTGGCGGCTTCACAATCGTGCCGGTGCTGATGGAAGTGTTCCGATACGAGGGTTTTTCGGCGCGCGCCCACCATCGCAGAGGCGCCGTTGCGTGGAACATCGTGTGGCCGATGGCCCCCGGACTGGTGATTGGTTCTCTGATCGGGCCGCAGATTGCGAGCGCCCTGCCGATGCGGGTGATGGCTGGATTCGTCGGCAGCATCACCTGGTTTGCCGGTTCGCGCATGTTGCTGAACCGCGCTCCACGGGTCGCTCACGCGCTCCCTGGCAAGCGCGCGCTGTTCAGCATGGGTGCGCTCATTGGTGTGGTCGCCGGCATGGCTGGCACCGCGGGCGCGTATCTCGCCGTGCCGTTCATGGTGCGCAGTAATGTGAAGGTGCACACCGCGGTGGCGACATCGGCCGCGATCGGGTGGCCGGTGGCGGTGACGGCAACGCTCGGTTACATACTGGCCGGATTGCGCCAGCCGGATCTGCCCGGATATGTCATCGGCTATGTCTATCTTCCGGCGCTCGCGGGCATCGCCGTGGCCAGCATGCTGCTCGCGCCGCTCGGGGCGCGCCTCGCGCACTCCTGGCCGGTGCTTCGATTCCGGCGCGCGTTCTCGGTCATGCTGCTCGTGATTGGCGGCTACATGTGGTGGAGGGCGCTCAGCGGCTGACGTCCTGATTCTCTGCTGAGTATCGGCGGCGCAGAACGCTCTTTTCGATCTTGCCCATCGCGTTACGCGGCAAGTCGTCGACGAAATGGACGCGTTTGGGAACCTTGAACGCAGCGATTTCGGACTTGAGCGTCGAGATGATCTCGGCTTCGCTCGGACTCGTCCCTGGTTCGGGCACAACGATGGCGGTCACCGCTTCGCCCAGATCGGCGTCGGGTACACCGATCACCGCGGACTCGCAAACGCCCGACAATGAGTCGATCTTCTCCTCGATCTCCTTCGGATAGACATTCAGCCCGCCGCTGATAATCATGTCCTTGGCGCGACCGACGATTCTCAGGTAGCCGTTGGGCAGCATCTCACCCAGGTCGCCGGTGCGAAAGTAGCCGTCTGCAGTAAACTCCTCGCCGGTCTTTTCCGGCATGCGCCAATATCCGACGAAGACGTTCGGACCCTTGACTTCGATCGCACCCACGACGCCTGCGGCGCAAGGCGCGCCTTCGGGCCCGACGATGCGCACCGATACGCCGGGGAGCGGCGGTCCCACGGTTCCGGCGATGCGCTCCTCCACCAGCGGATTCGAGGTATTCATTCCGGTCTCGGTCATTCCGTAGCGTTCGAGAATGACGTGTCCCGTGCGCGCCTTAAAGGCTTTGAAGGTATCCGGCAGCAGCGGTGCGGAGCCCGAGACAAAAAGGCGGATGGTTTTGCACACCTCCGGTCCAAAATCGGGCTCGGCCAGCAAGCGGGTATAAAAGGTCGGGACTCCCATCATGACCGTCGCTTGCGGCAGATGGGCGATGACCGTCTTCGCGTCGAACTTGGGCAGCCATAGCATCCGGCCCCCGCAAAGCATGACACAGTGGCAGGCGACGAAAAGACCGTGGACGTGATAGATCGGGAGCGAATGCAGCAGCACGTCACCGCGGGTGAAGCCCCACTGCTCGACCAGCGTGAGCGCGTTGCTGCCCAGATTGCGATGGGTGAGCATGGCGCCCTTGGAACGGCCGGTCGTGCCGGAGGTATAGAGGATCGCCGCAAGATCTCCCGGACGCGAGTGCACCGTATCGAATACCTCGGACTTGTCGGCGGCCTGCCCGAGCAGCGACCCGGAGTCGCCATGCAAGGTCATCACCGCCGCATGCGGGCGCAGTGAGGTGATGGCATCCAGCGTATCGTTGCGGCAGACAATGACCGCAGGGTCTGCGTCATCGAAGAAGTACGGCAGCTCGTTCGCGTTTTCACTGACTTGGTAGCCGGTGTTGAGAGGCAGGTAGACGAGTCCGGCGCGCAGGCTGGCAAGGTAGAGCGCGAGCGCTTCCCACGACTTGTCGACTTGCACCGCGACACGATCTCCGATCTTGCAGCCGGCGGCGAGGAGCGCGTGGGCGATCCGCGCTGAGGTCGAGTCAAGATCGTCGTAATGGATGACCGGCCCGCCCGGGATCAACAGGCAGGGTTGCTCCGCGTGCTCCGCAAAATGATCGTGCAGGAGCCCGTACAGATTGGCATTCATGAAATTCTGCGATGCACCCGTTGCGGGCTAGGGGCGGCTCGGGCAAGCGAAAACCGGAGATTACATCACGTCGCGCACCCCGTCAGCGGGCCGGCATTTCAGGCGCCCGGAGGTCGGGAACAGCGAGCCGGCCGGGGATCAGGCCAATAAAGACCGCGAAGCAGTAATTATCCTGAAGCACATGACTATTTTCTCCCCGAGCGATGTAGCCGTAGATTGAGGTGGGTCCCGCCCGATCGTTATTCGGAAGCGGCAGAATCATTTCTCGATGTAGGTGCCCCGACACCAAACGTAAGCGCGCCCGTCCAGCTTCAGTGACTCGACTATTCCTCCTTCACCAGACGAGGCAGATCGTGGGCCCAGTCCATCGGAGTGATTCCACCGGGATAGATCACATGGGCCAGATTGTCCTTGGTGTAGACGAGAACGAAGGATGCGTGGGCAAGTTCATAGGCCCTGTTGGCAAGGACAATTTTGCTAGCCGCGGGAACCTGAGCGGTACGCTGCGCTGACTGGATGCTGGCTTCATCGCCCGTAAGACCGATGAATCGCCTATCAAAGTGATTGAGCCACGCACGCAGCACGGTTGCGGTGTCCCGTACCGGATCGGCGGTGACAAACACCACCTTGACTTGATTCCGCACCTCCGGAGGTACCTGCTGCAGGCCCATTGCGATCGCGGCCATATGCAGCGGACACTCATCGGGACAGTGGGTATAGCCGAAGAAGAGAAGCGTGACATACCCCTGGGTCTTGAGCCCAAAGTCGAAAGGAGCACCCGATGTATCGGTCAAGGTGAATTGCGGTTTGACGAGGGGCGGACTTACCAACCCTCCGCGATAGGTGGCTTGCGAGCGATCGACCGGCGGAGCGTCAGGGGCCCCTTTCGGGCCCGACGCCGCCGACAACCAGTCGCTCGTAGCGAGCAAGAGCGCTGCGATCGCGCAATTCACGCAGAAAGACCTCAGCTTCGTTGACATGCTCAGCGTCGCGCCTGGTGAACAATCACCTGCCCCGTCATGCCCACTTCATCATGAAGCGCACAGATGTAGTCGAAGGTACCCGGAGTTGTGAAGGTCACCCGGAACCGCGCTACGGCAAGATTCGCTTGCGCGAGCCCGATCCTGTCTTGGGGAGCCGCAACAAGAAATCCCGAGTGCAGGCTATCAGTTGGCGAAGCGAACATCGCATGCCTCGCCCCGTCTGAATCCGCGGTCACCCCGGCGGAAGGAGGCTGAAGGGGCCCTGAAGGCTCGGTCCCGAACGTCACGGTGTGCGCCGTCACCGGGTCCAAATTCGTCCACTCGACGGTGTCTCCCACATTCACGACAATCGATTCCGGTGTGAAGCGATAAACCGACACGGTATGAGAGCCTCCTCCCGTCGCAACGATCTCTCCGCTGCCCGCGTTCACTTGGTACCCTGGATTCTGCTGCGCCCTGGCCCTCAGTAGGCCTAGCTGGATCGCACCATCCTTGAGCAACCCGGCACGTTGCGTGTACGCCTGATCATCATAGAAGGTCTGCTGATAGGGAAGCGCCTCTGATTGTTCGAGGACGTGAATGGCCCCGGTCATGTTGGCATGCACCAAGCAGACAACTTTGAAGTTGCCGCCCGTTGGAAAATTAACCGTATACGTACGCCCCTCGAGCAGCGAGCCGGAGTTCACACAGGCAGAGCCATCGAAGTTGGATTGATCGGGCGTCGTCCCTGGACAGCCCGCGCCGTTAGACGGCCGCACCTGGCCTGGTTTGAGGAAGGTTACGGTATGAACCTCATCAGCCGGAAAGGTCCAGGTGATGCTATCCCCAACATGAACCCAAAGCTCATTGGGCAAGAAAGCCTCGACCTGTATTGCCTCGTCAAAACTTTGGGCTCCCGCGAGCGATTGCCATGTCGTCGCCCCAACTGCTCGCGAAGCCACCAGAACAGCCAGTGCAGCTGCCAACGCAAGTGCGTATCGTTTGCTCATGATTGCTCCCACTCGTAGGTGTGATGAAACTCGCCGCTGCCGACGTAAGCTTTTGCGTCCCGCAGGACTGCATTGCCGGTAGCCGCTACCAAGCTGACCGAAGGCGAGATTTACATCGGCACTCGGTGCGGCTAATGTAATCACCGGCAGCACGGATGAGAATCCGTTATTGACAGTGGTTACAATTCGCGTTTCGCGAAGAATCATGGATGGCATCGAAAACCTGAGAACCTTCGTGACCGTGGCGGATGCCGGGAGCCTTGCAGCCGCCGCGCGTCATCTGGATATCGCCGCGTCCGTTGTCACCAAACGCATCGACCAGCTCGAATCGCGCGTATGTACGCGACTGTTCAAGCGGAGCACCAAGCGCGTGACGTTGACCGAGTTTGGCGCGCGCTACGTGCCTCAGGCGCGGCGGTTGATACACGACTACGATGAGGTGTTCGCGGAAATGAGCCATTCACCGCGACAGGTGGAAGGGCATATCCGCATCAAGGTCCCAACCGCGATGGCGGTCGCCTTCATGGCGGATACGCTCGCCAAGTTTCAACGGCAGTATCCGCGCGTGAGCCTCGACGTCGTCCTGCTCGAGCGCCCAACTGCGGTGAACCCGAGCGAGGAAGGCTTCGATATTTCGATCGGCGGTTCCGCTGGCTCCTTCCCGGGGGTCGTCGACGAGCCGATCTGTCCCTTGCAGAAGTGGGTGTGCGCCGCCCCGGCGTATCTCGAGCAATGGGGCACGCCACAGCACCCATGTGAACTGGCGCGGCACGACTGCCTGCTCTTCTCGCCCATTGGCAGGACCTGGCACTTCGAAAGCGCAACCGGGCCAATCAGCGTCGACGTGCGGCCCAAGCTGAGCGCAAACGATCAATTCGTACTGACGGCCGCGGCACTGCGCGCAAACGGCATCGCGGTCTTGCCGTCCTACGCTGTTTCGTCGGCACTCCGCACGGGAACACTGGTCCGCGTGCTCCATCGTTTCACGGTACCGATGGGCTGGATGAAGGCCACGGTTCCGCAGGATCGTGCGGCAATTCCGCAGGTGCGGTCTCTGGTCGCCTTCCTGAAGGCTCAGTACGCCCCAGTGCCGCCATGGGACAGGGAAACCTGATCGTGCCGTAACTCGGAAGAAGAACCTTGGACGGCATCGAAAACCTGAGAACGTTCGTCGCTGTCGCCGATGCCGGCAGCCTCACGAGTGCAGCGCGCGAGTTGGGCGTCGCCGCTTCCGTCGTGACGAAACGCATCGACCAGCTCGAGTCGCGAGTGCGCACCCCGTTGTTCACTCGCAGTACGCGACGCGTGGTGTTGACTGATATGGGTCTACGCTACCTGTCTTCCGCGCGCCGCGTGATGCATGACTACGACGAAGTGCTCGCCGAAATGAGCCGTTCGCGGCAGCAGATCGAAGGAAATATCCGCATCAAGGTGCCGACTTCGATGACGGTCGGCTATCTGGCTGAAAGTCTCGCCGAATTTCAGCAGCAGTTTCCGCTCGTAAGCCTCGATGTAGCACTCATCGACCGCGCGGTGAACCCAAGCGCGGAGGGCTTCGATATCGCGATCGGCGCGCTTCCCATCTTCTTCCCAGGCGTTGTCGACGAGCCGATTTGTCCGTTGCAGCGGTTCGTGTGTGCCGCCCCGGCCTACCTCGATGAGCGCGGGGTGCCCAAACATCCGAATGAGCTGACGCAGCACGACTGTCTGGTCTTCCTTCCCGCAGGCAGAACGTGGACTTTCGAAACCGCTCGCGGGAACGTGAGCGTGGACCTGCGACCGAGGATGAGCGCGAATGACGCGGTCGTACTGACGGCCGCAGCGTTGGAGGGAAATGGCATCGCCCTGTTACCGTCGTACGCAGTGGCCACGGCACTTCGTGCGGGCACTCTCGCTCGAGTGCTCGACGGATTCACGATACCGACGGTCTGGATGAAAGCCCTCGTACCAGAGGATCGTGCCGGCATTCCGCGTGTGCGGTGTCTGCTCACGTTCCTGAAGGAACGCTATTCTCCCGTGCCCCCATGGGACAGGGAGCTTTGACGCCAATTGGGCCGCTGTGGCTTACTCCACAGTGATATGGGCTTCGCGCACCAGCCGGCTGGAACGTTGTAGCTCGCTGTGGATCAACTGCCTGAACTCGGACGGCCCAAGCCCTGCGGGCTCCATGCTCCATTGCCCAAGACGTTCCTTCATGTCGGGCTGCGCAACGACCTTGGCCAACTCCTTGCTCAATCGCTCGATCACGTCGGGCGGTGTCCCGGCGGGCGCGACGACGCCTTGCCAATCGGTGAACTCCACCTCTGGGTATCCGAGCTCGACCATCGTGGGCAATTCAGGGTTGGCCGCCAACCGGTGAGGTGCGAATGTGGCAAGCGCGCGCACTGTGCCTGATTTCACGTGGGGGGCCATCGTCACCATCCCGGCGAGGCTAATATCGACCTCTCCGCGCAACAACGCCGTCGTGGACGCGGGTCCGCCCTTGTACGGAACGTGCACGAGCTCGACTCCCATCTGCCGTTCGACGAGCTTCATCCCCAGATGACCGGGCGTGGCGTTGCCTGCCGAAGAATATTTCAAGACACCGGGCCTCGCCTTGGCTTCGGACACGAGCTCGGACACCGAATACACAGGCAGCGTCGCTCGGATGTTCAAGTTCTGATATCCCCAGTTTACGACGGCGACGGGAGACAAATCGCTTTCGGTGTCGTACGGCATTTGTGCGATCAGGCTCGGCGCCGTCAGGAAAGTCGTGGTGATGATACCGAGCGTGTAACCGTCCGGCGGCGCCTTAGCGACCGCGTTGAGTCCGATCGTCCCGATGGCGCCCGGGCGATTTTCGACCACGATCGGTTGCCCCATCGAAGCGGCAAGACGCTCGCCGACGAGACGGGCGAGTACGTCGGGTACGCTGCCCGCAGTGGTCGGAACGATGAGCTTGATGGGCCGGTCGGGATAGGGGGCGGCGCACACATCGTATGCCGCCATTGCCACGCAGCAGCAGAGCGCCTCGATCACAAGCGTTGCGGCAAGTCGCATACGTCGTCTCCGTTAGCCGTCGCTCACCGGACTATTCTTTCCCAATGATGGAGTCATTGCCGTTCACTCGTATGACATTTGTTTCCCTGCTGCAACCACTTCATCATTATTGAGAAACGCGAATGGCGCCGCCAGGGTGACAGACTGTGACGTCGGCACCCGCCCAGGGCAGTGCCTGGGCCGCAGTTCAATCGGTACACAACCAGTTGGATAGTCAGATCAGACCGGCGCCACGCGCCCACTTGTGCTTCGCAGCGAGCACCGCAACCGGCATCTCGGTCGTGTACGGGTAGGCAGGGATACCGTGATCGAAGAGATATTCCGAGGCCTCCTCGACCTCGACGTCGCCCGCCAGCGACGCGACGATGGGCTTGTGGATGCCCTTGGCGCGCATCTCCTCGATGACCTCGACCATGGTCTTCGCAAACACCATCGGTGGCGTAATGATCGTATGCCAGTAACCCAGGATGAGCGAGTGGATGCGTGGATCCTCGAGACCGAGCCGAACCGTGTCCTGGTAGGTCTTCGGAGGCTGACCGCCGGTGATGTCGACGGGGTTGCCGGAGGCGCCGAAGGGCGGGATGAACTTCCGGAACGCTGCGTCGAGGTCGGGCGGCATCGCCATCAGTGAGAGCCCGTTTTCGGCGACTGCGTCCGAGAGCAGCACACCCGAGCCGCCGGCGCCGGTGATGATGATCACGTTCTCGCCCTTGGGTGTTGGCAGTACGGGGAGCGCCCGCGCGAATTCGAGCAGGTCGCGCAAACCCATGGCGCGAATAACGCCGGACTGAAGGAGAACGTCGTTATAGATCTTGTCGTTGCCCGCGAGTGCGGCGGTGTGCGAGGCTGCGGCGCGCGCGCCGAGCGCCGTGCGCCCGGCCTTGAGCACCACGATTGGCTTCTTCTTCGACACGCGCTTCGCCACCTCCGCAAAGGCGCGCCCGTCTTTGAGGTCCTCGAAGTGCTGGGCGACGATCTGGGTGTTTTCATCCTGCTCGAAGAAGGTGAGCAGATCGTCCTCGTCGATGTCGGACTTGTTGCCCAAGCCCACGATCGCCGAGACGCCCATCTTGGCCGAGCGTGAGAAGCCGATGATCGCCATGCCGATGCCGCCCGACTGCGAGGAGAGCGCTGCGCCTCCCTTGATGTCGTACGCAGTGCAGAAGGTCGCGCACAGGTTCTTCCAGGTGTAGTAGAAGCCGTAGATGTTCGGTCCCATCAGTCGCACGCCGTACTTGCGGCCGATCGCCTGGATCTCCTTCTGTCCTTCGACGTTGCCGGTTTCTGCGAAACCCGAGGGGATCAGCACGGCGCCGGGAATCTTTTTTTCGCCGACCTCGACCAGCGCCTGTGCCACGAACTTGGCGGGAATGGCAAAGACCGCGACGTCGATCTTGCCCGGAACGTTTTTGACGCTCTTGTACGCCTTTCTACCCAGGATCTCGGTCGCACTGGGGTGGATAGGATAGATCTCGCCCTGATAGCCACCGTTGATGAGATTTTTCATCACGGAATTGCCGATCTTGCCGTCCTCGGATGAGGCGCCGATGACAGCGACGGCGTCGGGCTTCATGATGCGGTTCATGTCGCGCACGATTTCTTCGTGGCTGGGCCGGTAGCGAGCGTCTGCCGGCGCGAAGTCGACAACGATGCGTACGTCGGCGGCGATTGCGCCCCTTCGCGTCGCAAAAACAGGGTTCAGATCCATCTCGGCGATTTCCGGAAAATCCGAAACGAGCTGCGAGACGTTCTGGATGATGCGCGCGAGCGCCTGACGGTCCACGGGATCGCTCCCGCGCACGCCTTTGAGGATCGGCGCCGCAGCGATGCCGTCGAGCATCGACAGCGCGTCGTCTTTGGACGCCGGAGCCAATCTGAAAGTGACATCCTTGAGCACCTCGACCAGCACGCCGCCCAGCCCAAAGGCCACCAGTTTGCCGAAGGAAGGATCGGTCACGGCGCCGACGATGACCTCCTGACCTCCACCGAGCATCTGCTGAACCTGAACGCCGAGGACCGTGGCTTTTCGATTGTATTTCTTCGCGTTGGCGAGAATGGTGTCGAAGCCCTTGCGCGCTTCGGCGGCGTTCTTCACGCCGACCAGGACGCCGCCCGCCTCGGTCTTGTGCAGGATTTCCGGCGACACGATTTTAAGCACTACTGGGAAGCCGATGCTTGTGGCGAGCTTGGCCGCTTCCGAGGCTGACTTGGCGACGCCCTCCTTGGGAACCGGGATGCCGTAGGCGTCGCACACCAGCTTGCCTTCGGGCGCCGTCAGCGAGGTACGCCCATCGGCTTTTACCTTGTCGAGAACGCGCAGAACTTCGCTCTTCTTGTTCGCCATTGTCTTCCTCTCGATGTGAAGCGCGCCGCACGGAAGCTCGCGGCGCGCTTCGTTTGGTCACTGAAGGGACTGCTAGATCGCCTTGTCGGCGCGCAGCGCCGCAACCTGATCCTGGGTGTAGCCCAATTCGGCGAGCACCTCGTCGGTATGCTCGCCTAGCAGCGGTGAACGCTTCACGTCACTCGGACTCTCCGACATCTTGATGGGATTGCCCACCGAGAGATACTTGCCGCGCGTCGGATGGTCGACTTCAACGACAGTCCCCGTCGCGCGCAACGACGGTTCCTCGGCGATTTCCTTCATGGAGAGGATCGGTCCGCAGGGAATGTCGCGCTTGTTGAGAAGATCCATCGCCTCGAACTTGTCCTTGGTCTTGGTCCATTCCTCGATCTGACCGAAGATCTCCATCAAGTGCGGCAGGCGCGCTTTAGGCGTCGCGTAACACGGATCGGTCAACCACTCCGGTCTGCCGATTACCTCGCATATGTCCTTCCACACCGGCGCCTGGGTGATGAAATAGATGTAGGCATTGGGATCGGTCTCCCAACCCTTGCATTTGAGAATCCAGCCGGGTTGACCGCCACCCGAGGCGTTGCCGGCGCGTGGGACCGCGTCGCCGAACGGCGTGTTCGGATACTGCGGATATTCCTCCATGACACCGGTCCGCGCGAGGCGCTGTTGATCGCGCAGTTTCACGCGGCAAAGGTTGAGCACGCCATCCTGCATGGCGGCGAGGACGCGTTGCCCGCGGCCCGTCGTCTTGCGCTGATAGAGCGCTGCGACAATCCCCAGCGCGAGATGCAGCCCGGTGCCGGAGTCGCCGATCTGCGCGCCCGTGACCATCGGCGGACCGTCGTCGAAGCCGGTCGTCGACGCCGATCCACCCGCGCATTGCGCTACGTTCTCGTAGACCTTGCAGTCTTCGTAGGGTCCCGGGCCGAAGCCCTTGACGGAAGCAACGATCATTCTGGGATTGAGCGACTGAATGTGCTCCCAGGTGAGACCCATGCGATCCAGCGCACCGGGCGCGAAGTTTTCGACCAGCACGTCGCAATGCTTGACCAGCGCTTCCAGAACTTGCTTGCCCTTAGGGTGCTTGGCATCGACGGTGATCGATCGCTTGTTGTGATTGAGCATCGTGAAATAAAGGCTGTCCACGCCCGGAATGTCGCGCAGTTGCCCTCGCGTGATGTCGCCCTCGCCGGCGCGCTCGACTTTGATTACGTCGGCACCAAGCCATGCCAGCAATTGCGTGCACGTGGGACCCGACTGCACATGCGTGAAGTCCAGAATACGGACGCCGTCCAATGCCTTGCCCATTACACTTCCCCCATTCCGCAAAGGCGCTTCGAGCTATTTCTTCTTTGCAGTCGGATTGAGACTCGTGATGCGGCCGCTTTCCGTGCCCGCTTTCTCGTCGATGACCGCGTTGATCAGAGTAGGCTTGCGCGAGCGCATCGCTTCTTGCATCGCGCTGCGCAGCTCGGCCGGCGTGGTGGCCAAAACCCCCACGCCACCAAAGGCCTCCATCAGTTTTTCGTAGCGCGCGCCCTTCACGAACACCAGGGGCGATGGATCGCGTCCGCCGGTAGTATTCACTTCGTCGCCGCGGTATACGCCGTTGTTGTTCAGGATCACGATGCACACAGGCAGGTTGTAGCGGCAGAGCGTCTCGACTTCCATGCCGGAGAAACCGAAAGCGCTATCGCCCTCGACCGCGATCACCTGCTCGCCGCTCACCACGGCCGCCGCGACCGAAAACCCCATACCGATGCCCATTACGCCCCACGTGCCGACGTCCAGCCGCTTGCGCGGCTTATACATGTCCACGATGCTGCGTGTGAAGTCGAGCGCGTTCGCACCCTCGTTGACGAGGATGGCATCCGGATTCGCCTTGACGATATCGCGCACGACGTTAAGCGCGCTGTGAAAGTTCATCGGCGTGGGGTTATTCGCCAGCGCTTCCGTCATCTTGGCGACGTTCTTGATCTTGCGCTCCGCGATCGCGTTGAGCCACTCGGCGGGCGGCTTCGGCCAGTTCGAGCCGATGGCGCCGAGCATGGCCGAGACGCACGAACCGATGTCGCCGACGACCGGTGCATCGATAGGAACGTTGCTGTCCGCTTCCTGGGGCGAGATGTCGATCTGGACGAATTTTCGATCTCCCCAGTCCTTCGGACTCTTGCCGCCCCAGGTCTTACCCTTGCCATGCGAAAGCAGCCAGTTGAGCCGCGCACCGATCAGCAGCACGACGTCGGCCTCGGGCAGCACGTAGGAGCGCGCCGCGGCAGCCGACTGCTCGTGCGTGTCGGGCAGCAGACCCTTGGCCATCGACATGGGCACGTAGGGGATTCCCGTCTTCTCGACCAGCGCGCGAATGTCCGCATCGGCCTGCGCGTACGCCGCGCCCTTGCCGAGAATGATGAGCGGACGCTTCGCGCTCTTGAGCAGTTCGAGCGCGCGCTGCACCGCGTCCGGCGCCGGGATTTGGCGCGGCGCCGGATCGACCACCTTGATCAGCGACTTCCTTCCGAGTTCCGCGTCGATCGTCTGCGGAAACAGCTTGGCCGGCAGGTCGAGATAGACACCGCCCGGGCGACCGGAGAGCGCAGCACGGATTGCCCGCGCCATACCCACGCCGATGTCCTCGGCGTGCAAGACTCGGAACGCGGCCTTGGCGTGCGGCCTGGCGATTGCGACTTGGTCCATCTCCTCGTAGTCGCCCTGCTGCAAGTCGACGATCTCGCGCTCGCTCGAGCCGCTGATCAGGATCATCGGGAAGCAGTTGGTGGTGGCATTGGCGAGCGCCGTCAGGCCGTTGAGAAAGCCGGGGGCGGACACCGTGAGGCAGACGCCCGGCTTCTGCGTCATGAAGCCGGCGATGGAAGCGGCATACCCGGCGTTCTGCTCATGGCGGAAGGAGATCACGCGCAGTCCGGCGCGCTGCAGCTTGCGCGTGAGGTCGGTGATCGGGATTCCCGGCAGGCCGAAGATCGTATCGATGCCGTTGAGCTTGAGGGCATCGATGATGAGCTGAAAGCCGTCGATCTCTCCTTGTGATTGGCCGTTGATCTCGCCGCTTCTGGTGACTTTCGGTGTGTCCTCAGCCGTCGTAGCCGCCGGCTTGGTCGCTGTTTCTACCATGGTGTGGGTGCTTGGTTTGCGGTGACTAAAGCCATGTCTCGTTCCTTTGTTTGGATATTGAGCGGCTAGGACCTGACGGGCTCCTAAAATTTGGCCCGATCAAAACCCGTCTCCTTGTAGATCGATTGGATGAGTTCCTTGCCGATCCTGCTCTCCATCTGGCGATGGACTGCGATAACCGCCCTCTTCCACTCGAGGCGCTCCTGCGGCGAAAGCCTGATGACCTGTGTCTTGCCGCTGCGCTCGATAGTCTCCAGCGCATCGATATTGGCCCCTGCGGCGATGTCGTTCGCAAAGATGGTCGCGTCCCGAAGGGCCGCACTCAAACTGGCGCGGATATCGGCCGGCAGAGCGTCCCAGAACTTTCGGTTGACGATCACCGCATAGCCCAGGTAGCCGTGGTGCGTGACGGACAGGTACTTCTGCACGTCCTGCATCTGCTGCGTATAGAAATTGGAGGCGGGGTTCTCGGTGCCGTCCACGGCGCCGCTCTTCAGTGCCTGGTACGCGGCCGAAAAATCCATCACCTCAGGAATGGCCCCCAGCGTACGCATCTGCACTTGCAAAACCGCAGACGGCTGAACGCGCATCTTCAGCCCTTTCATATCCTCCGGCTTCTTGAGCGGCCTGTTGGCGCTCATCTGCTTGAAACCGTTGTCCCAATACGCCAATCCGACGATCCCTTTGCTTTGCAGCTTGTTCAGGAGCTCCTTTCCGAGGGGACCGAAGGTCACCCGATGCGCATCGGCATAATCATCGAAGATGTAGGGAAGATCGAACACTTCGAACTCCGGCAGACCCAGCGGGCCGAACTTCGCCAGGCTCGGTGCCAGCATCTGCACCGAGCCCTTTTGCAGGGCCGCCATCTCTTTACTGTCGTTGTAGAGCTGGCTATTGGGGTAGACCTGGATCTTTACTCTGCCCTTGGTGCGCTGTTCCACCAACTTGGCGAAATAAACCGCCGCGCGTCCCTTGGGAGTGTCCTCGGCGACGACGTGACTGAATTTGATGACAATCGCCTGCTCCGCGACAGCGGGTCCGGTGAGGACCAGTGCGAGCGCGGCGAGCAAAGCAGCAATCAGGCTGTGCATGATGAGTCGTGGATGCAGAATGGCTACGTTGCGAATGGGCCGGGGCAATCAGACTACACCGCGGGCTCGGCCGCCACGCCCATGTGCGCGGATTGGATCTGTGTCCGTCGCATGGGCCGCAACACGAACCAGGCCATAAGAGCGGCGACCGCGTTCATGATGCTGGCAACGATAAAGACGGCGTGCCAATTGCCAGTCATCGCGGTCAGCAGGCTCGATAAGGGGACTACAAGCGAAGCCGTTCCCTTGGCGGTATAGAGCAAACCTGCGTTTGCCGCGGCATATTTGGAGCCGAAGGTATCCGCGCAGGTCGAGGGGAACAAGCTGTAGATCTCGCCCCAGGCGAAGAAGACGAGCCCGGTGAGGATTACGAACGCAACAGGATCGCTGCCGAATTGGTACAGCGCCAGGATGCCAACCGACTCCAGCCCAAACGCGATCAGCATCGTCGACTCGCGCCCAATATTGTCCGATACCCAACCAAAGAACGGTCGCGTCAGGCCGTTCAGCACCCGGTCGATGGCCAGCGCGAAAGTAAGCGCAGGAAGCGTGATTCCGATCAGGCTCACGGGCACGTCCATGATCTTGAAGTCCTTGGCGATCGGCGCCAATTGCGCGGTAGCCATGAGACCTCCGGCGGCGACCATGACGAACATCACGTACATGACCCAGAATACAGGTCGGCGCAAAACCTCTATGGGACGGTAGTCACGCCGCGTTTGCTGTACGTGTGTCGATCCCTGCGCCGCCTTTTGTCGAAGCGCAGTGCTTTTGACGTGCCGCGGGTCTGTCAAGAAGAGCGACATCAAAAACACGATCAATCCCTGGCCGATGCCGAAATACAGGAAGGCCGATTCGTAACCACTCGACTTGATAATCGCCGTGATGGGAAGGATGGTCAGCGCCGATCCCGCACCGAAACCCGCCGCCGTGAGTCCCGCCGCAAGCCCGCGCCTGTCGGAAAACCACTTGAGCGCATTGCCTACGCAGGTTCCGTATACGGCGCCGGCGCCTATGCCGCTGATTGCGGCAGCGAAATAAAGGGTAACCAGCGAATCCGCAAAGGAGTTCAACACCCAGCCGATGCCACAAAGCAGCCCGCCTATCATCACGACGGGACGTGGACCGAAGCGGTCGACTAAATAGCCCTCGATGGGGACCAGCCAGGTTTCCGTCAACACGAAAATCGTGAAGGCAACCTGAATCGCCGCCTTGGACCAGCCATATTTGTCGGCGATGGGATTGACGAACAGGGTCCAGCCATACTGCAGGTTTGCGATCATCGCCATGCAGACGATGCCCATGACCAGCTGCATCCATCGGTACGAAGCCGGCCTCGTGATCTTGCTCAGCGCCTCTGCGGCTGCATCCGTATGCATCAACTCCTCCTTTTCGTTCCAGGCTCCGACGTGGGCCCAAGTTCACGGGTGTACCGCTTGCTGCCGCGGGCGTCGCGACCCCAGCGTTCGTTCTAACAACTTATCGGCTGGCAGGCTTGTGGACGGGATATTGCATCGGGAGGACCATCAGTAACAGTCGTAGTTTCTTATGGCTGGCATAAGCTATAGTTTATGGATCGCCGGAGCCTCGAATGAAAAACGCGACCTTGCGCCAACTGAAAGTTTTTGAAAGCGTGGCGCGACACTTGAGCTTTACGCGCGCTGCTGAGGAATTGCATCTGACACAACCTGCGGTGTCCACCCAGGTCAAGGAGCTCGAAGGACACGCCGGTTTACCGCTGTTCGAGCAGCTCGGCAGAAAGATCTATCTCACTCAGGGCGGCGCCGAGATGCTTCATCACAGCCGCGCGATCATCCAGCGCTTCCGCGAGGCCGAAGAAGCCATGCAGCAGCTCAAGGGCATCTCCGGTGGCAAGTTGAACGTCGCCGTCATCAGCGCCGGCGACTATTTCTTTCCGCGCCTATTGGCTGAATTCGCACGGCGTCATCCCGGCATGATCCTCAATCTTACGGTCCATAACCGCGAGGAGCTGTTGCACCGATTGGCAGACAACATGACCGATCTGGCGATCATGGTGCGGCCTCCCGAAGACATGGATACGGTGAATGAACCGTTCGCGCCTCACCCCTACGTGATCGTGGCTGCAGCCGGGCATCCGCTTGCGGCGAAGAAACGCATCCCCATTTCAGTGCTCGCTCGCGAACCGTTCCTGGCCCGGGAAAAGGGATCCGACACGCGAGCTTCGATGGCTCGAGGGTTTGCACGTTGGCTCACGAAGCTCAATATCGCAATGGAGCTCAAGAGCACTGAGACTATCAAGCAAGCCGTGATCGCGGGCATGGGAATTGCGTTTCTTTCAGCCCACACTGTGACTCTCGAACGTCAGGTCGGAAGCCTCGTCGTTCTCGATGTGCAAGGCTTCCCGCTAATGCTCAATTGGTACGTGGTGCATCGCAAGCATAAGCGGCTGCCGCCGGTAGCATCCGCATTCAAGGACTTCCTCATGCAAGAAGGGACGAGCCTGATCGAAGAGATCACCCACTTCAGCACGCAGCCAGGCATGCGATCGCGCTCGCCCGCAGAAGGCAGCGTGCGTGGTGATCGGAACCCGAAGAGAGCATCAGGAAAGCCCGAGCAAAGAGCTCCCAAGAGCAAGACCGCGAACCGTGGCTCCCGTGCTCGTTCGTGACGAGCAAGGTCTCATCGTGCGAACGCGACCCGGCGCGCGCTAATGTTCGGACTCGACACCCTGTTCGCTCCTGTGATGATCGCTGCGTTAGTTGCGATCGTCATCCTGGGCGGCATCGCACACGGAGCGATCGGTTTCGGCTTCCCGCTGATTTCCACGCCGCTGGTCGCTTTGCTTATAGACATCAAGACCGCGGTCTTGATCACCGTCGTGCCTAACATCGCCGTCAACGTCGTCAGCATAGTGCGTGGAGGCAACTGGCGCGAGAGCATCGGCAGACACTGGCCGGTGGCGATGTGGGTCGTCCTCGGGACGATCGTTGGAACGCACTTCCTGCTCGTGGCAGCACCCGAATTGCTGCAACTTCTGCTCGCGGCGATGATCTGCGTGTTCCTGTTGCAGGACAGAATCCGGCAACTCGACTTGACTTGGATCAGGCGTCGTCCCGCCATCTCGGGCGCCGCGTTCGGGGTAGTCGCGGGCCTGTTCTCGGGTGCAGTGAACGTGTCGGCGCCACCGCTGGTGATCTACTTCATGATGCTCGAGCTGCCAGCGCTCGCTCTGACTCAGATGCTCAACTTATGCTTCATCGCCGGCAAGACAATTCAGGCGGCGACGTTGAGCCTGGCCGGTCCAGGAAGCGTGCCCTTGCTCGCGGCTTCGCTACCATTGACCGCTCTGGCGATCGCCGCATTAGTGTCGGGCATCCGGTTGCAGAAGCGTATGACTCCCGGGGTCTATTCCAAGATACTGCGTGCCACGCTGGCCGCGTTCGTAGTCCTGTTGACCGGCCAGGCAGCGATCGAGTT
>VBCY01000543.1:3799-29606 GCA_005882995.1 Betaproteobacteria bacterium | reverse complement strand
AGCAGGATCCGCCGAGCATAATGGAGTTCGCGAAGCGCGATCGCCGCGTCGAGCTCGAGCAATGCGAGCCCGTCGGCGTCGGCCAGCGCTGGAAGCACTCGCAGCAAGCCGTGTCCGTACGCATTGGCCTTCACCACGGCGAGTATTTGCGCCTGATCTGCGCGCTCGCGCGCGATGACCAGATTGGCACGCAATGCAGCAAGATTAATCTGGGCCAGTATTGGACGGGTCATGAAGCACGAGCGTCGTGCACGCCCAGAGGGCCAGCTTGGGTCGGGGTGGAAAAACGTGGTATAAGGCGCGAGCCGCTCGCGCCGGTCGTTGTTCCAATTATACATAAGCGCAGCGCTCGCTTACCCGGCACCCGACGCCGGGTAGCGGATCTGTCGAGCGAGCGCGCTCATCGAGGACAATGAAGGCCGGCTTCTACACCATCATGGCGGCGCAGTTCTTTTCGTCGCTCGCCGACAACGCGCTGCTCATTGCGGCCATACAGCTGTTACGGGATCTTCAGTCACCGTCGTGGATGACGCCCGCTCTCAAGCAGTGCTTCGTGATTTCATACGTTTTGTTGGCGCCGCTGGTGGGTGCGTTTGCCGATTCCATGCCCAAAGGCCGCGTGATGCTCTTTACCAACGGCATCAAGTTCATCGGTTGCGCTCTGATGCTCTTCACGCTGCATCCGCTCGCGGCGTACGCACTTGTCGGCTTCGGTGCCGCCGCTTATTCGCCAGCCAAGTACGGGATCCTGACTGAATTGCTGCCGTCGCGGCAGCTCGTGGTCGCCAACGGGTGGATCGAGGGAACGACGGTGACTTCGATCATTCTGGGCGTGGTGTTGGGTGGTGTGCTGATCAGTGGTCCGGTGTCCGGCGCTCTGCTCGCTATCGACATTCCGGCAATCGACACAGGGATCAACACTCCGCCTCAAGCGGCGATCTCCGTCATCATGGGACTCTACGCAGTTGCGGCGCTGTTCAACTGGTATATCCCGGACACCGGAGTCGCGCACCGCTCGCCAAGCAAGAATCCGTTGTTCCTGATCCGCGAATTCAGCCATTGCTGCGCGCTGCTCTGGCGAGACAAGCTGGGCCAGATCTCGCTTGCGACGACGACGCTCTTCTGGGGCGCGGGAGCAACGCTGCAGTTCATCGTCATCGACTGGGCGGCGTCGCATCTGTGCTACAACCTCTCGCGCGCCACCTATCTGCAAGGCGTCGTCGCCATTGGCGTGGGCCTCGGAGCGATCGCCGCGGCGAAGCTGATCTCACTGCGCGGCGCGGTGAAAGTCCTGCCTCTGGGAATTGTCATGGGCTTGGCGGTGATCGCAATGATCTACGTCTTCAAGCTGGAGACAGCAGTTCTGCTGATGACGCTGATCGGGGCTTCGGCCGGGTTTTTTGTGGTGCCCATGAACGCGCTGTTGCAACATCGCGGACACGTGCTGATGGGCGCCGGGCATTCGATCGCGGTACAGAACTTCAACGAGAACATCGGCGTCCTGGTGATGCTCTCGTTCTATGCGGTGCTCGTTTTTCTGGGCCTCTCGACCAATGCCGTCATCGTCATGTTTGGATTGTTCGTTGCCGGAACGATGCTTCTGGTGATGTGGCGGCACCGCATTAACCTGGCCGCGGGAGGCGTGTTGCATCTGATCGCGATCGAGCGTGCAGAGCCCGGTCGCGGACACTAGCTTTTCCTAGAGGACTACAGGCTCATCCGGCAACTCGTTGGGGCCTGGCCCGGTTCTCGGAAAATGCGCCGCGAGCAGCGCGTTGATGGCGTCGATGCCATCGATGGCGCCGTCCAGAAAACGCTTCTCGCGGAACGCGGCCTCCATGGCGCGACAAATCGCCTGCCAGGCTTCGTCACCGACCCTACGGTGAACCCCGCGATCCGCGATGATTTCGACGTCACGGTCGGCCAATAACAGGTAGATCAGCACGCCGCAATTATCTTCGGTATCCCAGACCCGGAGACGGGCGAAGACTTCAATGGCACGCTCGCGTGGCGTCTCGCCGCGCACCAGCTGCCCCATCGGCAGAGCGCTCTCGACAACGAAGCGCACTTGTCCTGCGTGCGCGCGCTCGCCTTCGGCAATCGCTTCCCCGATGCGCTTCATCGCCGATGGCGGGAACGCCCTGCGCGCCGACCAATGATCGGTCACCAGATGCCGGCCGAAGCGGAATGGTTTGCGTTCATTCATGATCGGAGGTTCCTTTAGTCCCAGCCGCCGGAGGCACCACCGCCGCCGAAGCCCCCACCGCCACCGGAGAAGCCACCGCCGCCAAAGCCGCCGCCGCCCCAGCCACGTCCGCCACTCACCGGGATCCAAGCGCCACGACCGCCGAGGCTCGAAAACAAAATGATCGCAAAAGCGATGACTGCGGCAGCGCCGGCGACCAGCAGCGATGCGGCAATGAACCACGCGGCGGCGCCGGCGATGCCGGCGCCGATTGCCGATCCACCCAGCGTTCCGAATATCGAACGCAGCAGCGCACCGACGACCGGCACCGCGACCAGCAAGATCACCAGCAGCGTTCCGAAGTCGAAGTGACCGCGTTGAACTCTTCGCGCCGTCTTCCCAGGCGGCGGCAGTGGCCGGCCATCATCGGCAACCGCCATGATGCGATCGACGCCGGCGTTGATCCCGGCGGCGAACTGTCCCTGCTTGAAGTAAGGGGCGACATTCTCGGCGATGATGCGCCGCGAAGTGACATCGGTCAGCACACCTTCGAAGCCGTAGCCCACTTCAATGCGCATCCGCTTGTCGTCCTTGGCGACGAGAAAGATGGCGCCGTTGTCCTTGCCCTTCTGGCCGATCTTCCACGCGTCGGCGACGCGGATCGAGTAGTCTTCGATCGACTCCGGTGCGGTCGTCGGAACGATCAGCACGGCGAGCTGGTTGGTGGTGCGCGCTTCCCAGTCTCGTAGTTTGGCGTCGAGCGCCTGGACCTCGGCCGAAGACAGCGTTCCGGTCAGGTCGGTGACCGGACTGGAAAGCGGCGGCACGGGTCGAAGGCCGTCTTTCTGCAGTTCCCACGTCAGCGCGAACGCACAGGACACCGCTGCGAACGCCAGCAGGCCGGCAGCGAAACGGGTTGCGATGGGCACCGCGATTGAGCTGCGCCAAAGCCGCAAGACTGCGGCGGTGGCAGCTTCGATTACTTGGCAGGCGCCGGCGACGCCGGCTGCTTGGCAAAGTCCACGGTCGGCGGGACGCTCAAGCCCTTTTCGTTCTCAACCGAGAAATTGGGCTTTACGTCCATCTTGAACACCATCGCGGTCAGATTGGTCGGGAACGAGCGCACGGTCACGTTGTATTCCTGGACCGACTTGATGTATCGGTTGCGAGCTACCGCGATGCGATTCTCGGTGCCTTCGAGCTGCGCCTGCAAGTCGCGAAAGTTCTGATCGGACTTGAGCTGAGGGTAATTTTCAGCGACCACCAGCAATCGCGACAGCGCGGACTGCAATTGCGCCTGTGCCGCCTGGAACTTGGCGAACGCGTCGGGATCGTTGATCAATTCGGGAGTCGCCTTGATGCTGCCTACGCTGGCTCGCGCATTGGTCACTTCGGTCAGCACCGTCTGCTCCTGGGCGGCGTAGCCCTTGACGGTATTGACCAGATTCGGGACCAGGTCGGCACGTCGCTGATACTGATTCAAGACTTCCGACCACGCCGACTTGATCTGCTCATCCTGACGCTGGAGATCGTTGTAGCCACAACCGGAAAGTGAAAGCGCAATGGCGATCGCAACGAATAGACCTGTCGTCGAACCGAAGATCCTGCGCATAGTGAGCATTCTCCCTTCGTGCCGAAGCGGGCAGCCGCCCGCAGCAAATCATTTTGGGGCCGCCGGCAGCCTTTGCAAGTCGGCGACCTGCGCTGTGCGCATCGTGGCCCGAGCGAGGCAGAGATCTTCCCACGCCTTCGCCTTGTCGGGCAAGCTGCGCAAAAGATATGCGGGATGATAGGTGACGATCAGCGGCACGCCTCGATAGCGATGCACGCGTCCGCGCAGGCTCGCGATGCTTGCTTCGACATTGAGCAGCGTCGTCGCCGCGCTCTTGCCGAGCGCCACGATCAGTGTCGGCTCGATGAGCGCAATCTGCCGATCGAGATAGGGCCGGCATGCTTCGCTTTCCGGAGGAGTCGGTGCTCGATTGCCCGGCGGCCGGCATTTGAGCACGTTGGCGATGTAGACGTTCTCGCCGCGCTTCATGCCAAGTGATGTCAGCATGTTGTCCAGCAGTCGTCCCGCTTGCCCGACGAAGGGTTCGCCCTTGGCATCTTCCTCCGCTCCGGGAGCTTCGCCGACGAACAGCCACTGCGCGCGGGGGTCGCCCACACCCGGGACCGCACGCTGGCGTGTCTTACACAGAGCGCAGGCGGTGCAGGCCGACACATCGGTCGCGAAATCGGCCCACGAGAGCGCGGCGATGCGCGCCATCCGCTCCGCCGGAGCAACCTCGCCGGCTGGTTGGCCTCGCGCTGCGGGCACGGTCAAAACGTCTGGCGAGCGCGCGCGCAGGCGCCACAGTGGCGTCAGTCCCAGCTCCTGCAGAACGGCGTAGTGATCTGCCATCTCTTTTCCGCCTCAGCTCTGTCGAAGCGGCCGGCGCAACACCAGCGCGTCCTCGCGTTCGCCCGTGCCGACCCCCGGGTAGTAACTGATTCTTCTCGCCACGGGCATGAAGCCCTCCGCGGAATACAGCGCTATCGCGCCCTCATTCGACGCGCGAACCTCCAAAAAACACTGCTCGGCACCGAGTCGCACTGCGTCGGCGAGAAAGCGGCGCAGCAGAGAACGACCGATGCCGCGCCGGCGCAAGCCTCGCGCAACGGTGAGATTGAGCAATTGCGCTTCGCCGGGTGCAAGCATCATCACACCATAAGCGACCACCACACCATCGATTTCGCCGACCATCGCGCTGTAGCCCGCCGCGAGCGCGTCATGGAAGTTGGCGTGAGTCCAGGGCGCCGCGTGAGCATCCTCTTCCAGTGCAGCAACCGAAGCAAGATCGGCTTCGCGCATCGGCCGCCATGCCGGAAGCTGGCTCGACGTCACGACATGAGGCAGAGCCGCATTCACAGCCTTGCTCCGGCAGCGCGCTCTTTCGCCGTCACCGCGACGCGGTGCCGAACATAGAGCGGTACCGCGTCGCGCGCCGACACACTATCGCCGGCAGCGAATCGGGGCAACGCGAGCGAGGCGATGGCGGCTGCGCGCGGCACGATCTCATCATCTGAACGGACGACGCTTGACGCGACGCGAGAGCGCAACGCCGAATAGACCGAGAAACCGCCGCCAACGCTGAACCAGCCGCCCGTAGACGGCAACGGAACGGCCTCCGGTGCTGCGGCGATCGGTGCGATGCCTTCCTGCCAACGCTCACCGTCGTGCTCGTACGCCGCGAAGTAGACCTGTTGCATGCGAGCGTCGAGCGCCGCCATCACACGCGTGGCCCCATAACGCTGACGTGCTGTTTCGCACATCGCGGCGAGCGTCGCCACGCCGACGAGCCGGAGATTCGCGCCGAGACCGAGTCCTTGCGCCAATCCGCACGCGATACGCAATCCCGTAAACGATCCGGGTCCGGCGCCGAAGGCAATCCCGTCGAGGTGGGAGAGCGAAGTGCCGGCACTCGAAAGGAGCGACTGAACCATGGGCAGCATCCGTTCCGAGTGGCGCTGGCCCGCAGCCTCGACGCATTCCTCGAAGCCTCCTTCGCCACCCAGCGCGACACTGCACCACTCGGTCGAGGCGTCGAGGGCGAGAATTTGCATGCGGCGATTTTACCCTGGCGGAACATCTACGCGGCGTGGCCTTTTCGCGCGCCGGTACAATCTGTAACTCACGAACTCTGGGAAAAACGCGTGGACACCGTGCTTGTCGCTGCACTCGACCAGGAAGGTCGCGGTGTCGCGCGTGTCGATGGCAAGGCGGTCTTCATCGAAGGAGCTCTGATCGGAGAGCGCGTCGCAATCGAGATCTACCGCTCCAAGCGCACATTCGATTTTGCGCGGGTGACTGCGATTGAGGCCGCAAGTTCGGATCGAGTCGAACCTGCGTGTCCGCATTTCGGTGTATGCGGAGGATGCAGCCTGCAGCACCTCGACCCGAACGCGCAAGTTGCCGTCAAGCAGCGTGTCCTGGAAGACAGTTTGTGGCACATCGGGCGCGTACGAGCCGGAGAGCTGTTGCCACCCATACACGGGCCGAACTGGGCGTATCGGCAGCGTGCGCGCCTGTCGGTGCGCGATGTCCCGAAGAAAGGTGGCGTGCTCATCGGTTTTCATGAGCGAAAATCGAGCTTCGTCGCCGACATACACAGCTGCGCGGTGCTTCCGGAGCGGGTTTCGACGGCGTTGCCGCAGATGCGCAAGCTCGTGGAGCGACTCTCGGTACGTACTCGGCTGCCCCAGATCGAACTCGCCGTTGGGGAGACGAGTGACGGGCCTCAGGAAGCGCTGGTCCTGCGCATACTGTCGCCGCTCACCGCCGAAGATGAACGCGAACTCATCGCCTTCGCAGAACAACATCGTTTTCGGATATTGCTCCAGCCACAGGGTCCGGCCAGCATTCGCCCGCTGCATCCGATTCAATGCGAGCTCGCCTATACGCTGCCGGATTTCGACCTGCGCCTCGAATTTGGCCCGACGGACTTCACTCAGGTCAACGCAGCGATGAATCGAGTGCTGGTGCGACGTGCGATCACCCTCCTCGATCCCGTTCCAGGCGACCGCGCGGTGGATTTCTTTTGCGGTATTGGCAACTTCACCCTTCCTATCGCACGCCGCGGAGCGGATGTGATCGGCGTCGAGGGGAGCGCTTCACTGCTGCAGCGCGCGGAGGTTAACGCTGCCCGGAATGCCCTCTCCGAGCGCGCAAACTTCAGAGCTGCGGATCTTTCCGACGTGACGCCGGCAGGCCTGGACACGGTGGTCGGATCATTCGATAAGGCTCTCCTCGACCCGCCTCGCGAGGGAGCCATCGCGTTAGTGAAGGCTCTGCCCCCGCGGGGGGCCAGGCGGCTCGTTTACGTCTCCTGCAACCCCGCGACGCTGGCCCGCGACGCATCGGTACTGGTCCATCAGCAGGGATATTCGCTCCGGGCCGCGGGGGTAGCCAATATGTTTCCCCATACCGCGCACGTCGAGTCGATCGCGGTGTTTGACCGGCGTAGCTAGCCGGATAAGCAGAAGGGGCGGCCGAAGCCGCCCCTTCGCGATGCCAATCTCTATGTCAATCGCGCTGACCGGAGAGCATCATGAGCAGGCTCAGCAGGTTCACGAACAGATTCAGGATATCGAGGAACAGCCTGATCGTCGCCATGATGTAATTGGCCTCGCCGCCGCGAACGATGTCGCTCACATCGTGCAAGAGGTAAAGCGAGAAGATCAACACGGCAACGGCCGACAGCGTCACCGCGAGCGCGGGTACCTGCAGAAAGGCATTGGCCAGCATCGCTATAACGAGCAGTATTAAGCCGACGAACAGGAATTTGCCGAGGAAGCTGAAATCTCGCTTGGAAACGGTGGCGATCGTCGCCATGACGAAGAACACGGCAGCAGTCATTCCACCAGCGAGCGCGACGAGCTGGCCGCCATTTCTGAGCCCGGCCGCCATCGCCAACATCGGCGCGAGCATCAGGCCCGAAATGAAGGTGAAGCCGAACACAGCCACGACGCCCCAGCCGCTGTTGCGAAGTGCCGATACGATAAATAGCGAGCCGATCATTGCGGCAATCATCAAGAGCGGCGCCATGATCGGGGACGTCCTGAAAAAGACCGCGAAGTTGATCGCCATGCCTGCGTACGCGCCCGCGATCGTCGGCAGCATCGACAATGCCAGCAGCCAGTACGTATTGCGCAGGACCTTGCTTTGGTCGAGCACAACGGTCGCCTGCGAGCCGGGCGACCATCCCGATTGTTGCGTCCCGATCGGAACGGGCTTGACTTGCGGTTCCATTGGATTTCCCTTTGGCCTTTGTCGGCCGATTCGCGACGCATTTCCGTCGCAGCCCTTAGACTAGCAGAAAAACGCCAAGTTTCAACCTTGCTTATCGCCCGGGGCGCCTCCCGGTCCCGTTACTTGAAGCGCGACGCTTGGGCGCTTCGGCGCGCTCGCCGGGGTGATGCTATGATTTTTGTGGACGTAAGCGTCGCAAACGGAAGGTTGGCAGAGCGGTTGAATGCACCGGACTTGAAATCCGGCGTGTCGGCAACGGCACCGTGAGTTCGAATCTCACACCTTCCGCCATCCGCACTGCAGACCACGGTCAGACAGACGCAAAAGAAGGGAGCCCGCAGGCTCCCCGCGTCTCGCTATAGTCTTCTAGATGAGTTCTCCGCGGTGGGCGCTCCAACTACCGCCGACCTCTAACCACCCCCACTGCCGTTGTGACTGTTCACGCAGTCCCAGTATGCATTGGGCGCTGCGAATTGACACTTGGTATCCGCAGACGGATCCGGTTGCACCATTGGCGGTTGCGCAGGAACCAGTGCAGGCGATTCGACGATTACCGCTGACGGAGGCGGCTGGACCACGATCACTTGGCCACTATCAGTGGGTGCATACGGTGCCACCACCGTTTGCGCCGAGACGGCAAACACGGCCGCACCGAGTGTGAGGGCCGAAACCAGGGCGCTCAGCTTAAGGGTTCGCATGTATGTACACTCCTTTCCGGGATCTTTTCGTGTGCGTAAAAGCTTGCGCACAGCGCGGAAGGATTCACTTCCGTGACAATTGGGTTACGTTTACGGCGCGAAGTTCCTACGCCATTTCATCGTAGGAATAAGCTGACGAGAGTGTGCCCGTATTCTTACACGTCAGTCGCGTCAAACCAGGGGAACGACCTTGACGACCTCTTCTGGGGTCGTCATGCCGCTGTCGATCTTGGTGGCTCCTGAAACCCGTAGCGGCTTCATTCCCTCGCGGTAAGCCTGTTCGCGGATTTTGGCATCGTCGGAATCGGCGTGGATCAGCCGCCGTAGCGCCGGCGTGAGCGTCATGATCTCGTAGAGGCCGATGCGGCCGTAAAAACCCGTCATCCTGCACTCCAGGCAGCCCACCTGCGCGTACGGCTGGCGAGGAAGGTCGGCGACGAACGGCGCAGTCAGCATGCGCCACGTTTCTTCATCGAGCGGTTCTGCAGGCTGCTTGCAATGCGGACATAAGGTCCGCACAAGTCGCTGTGCCATTACGCCGAGAACCGTCGAGCTGATGAGGTACGGCGGAACGCCAAGATCGAGCAAGCGGGTGATCGCCGTCGGAGCATCATTGGTATGCAAGGTCGAAAGAACCAGGTGTCCGGTGAGCGCTGCCTGTACGGCCATGTCGGCGGTGTCGCGATCGCGGATCTCGCCAACCATGATGATGTCAGGGTCCTGACGCAGCAGCGTGCGCACGCCGGACGCGAAATCAACGCCGATCACAGGCTGCACCTGCATCTGGTTGAACTCCGGCGCGATCATCTCGATGGGATCTTCGATCGAGCAGACGTTCACTTCCGGCGTGGCGAGCAGCTTCATCGTCGAATACAGCGTCGTCGTCTTGCCGGAACCCGTGGGACCCGTGACCAGCACGATGCCGTACGGCTCCTTAATCATCTTTTCCCAGCGCTCGCGATCCTCGTTGGTGAAGCCCAACTCGGGAAAATCCCGGACCAGCACCTCGGGCGTGAAGATACGCATCACGACCTTCTCCCCGAATGCCGTGGGCATGGTCGAGATTCGCAGTTCGATCTCCCCGCCCCCCGGCGAAACGGTCTTGATGCGCCCGTCCTGCGGACGGCGGCGTTCAACGATCTCCATGCGCGCCAGCAGCTTGATGCGGCTGGTCATCGCCAGCAACACCGGAATGGGGATGGCGTACACCTGATGCAGCACGCCATCGATGCGGAAGCGCACCACGCCGACGTCCCGACGAGGCTCGATGTGGATGTCCGATGCACGCTGCTCGAAGGCGTACTGCCAGAGCCAATCGACGATATGGACTACGTGCTGATCGTTCGCATCGAGGTTGCCGCGATTGCCCAGCTCGACCAACTGTTCGAAGTTGCGCGCCAGAGAAACGTCGCCGTGCGAGGTCTCCTGCGCCTTTTTCATCGACCGAGCGAGCGTGAAGAATTCGCCGATGTAGCGACGGATGTCCTGCGGGTTGGCGAAGACGAGATCGATCCTCATCCGGATCATCTGCTCGAGCTCATCTGCCCAGCCGCGCACAAAGGGCTCGCTGGTGGCAACGGTAAGGACCCCCGATTTCACTGCCACCGGCAGAATTCGGTAGCGCTCGGCGTAGGCGATCGACATCGTTTGAGTGACGGCAGCGAGGTCGATCTTCAATGGATCGATGTGCCGATAAGGCACCCCCAGCTTGCCGGCAAGCCACTCGACCAGGAAATCGAGCGTCACAGGTTTCTTGGTCCCGGTAGCGGCGCGCCACTTCTGATCGGCGATAAGCTCCAAAGGCGTCTCGAAGCGATGTGTTCGCGAGCGAGCGACCTTATCGGCGTCGGCGGCGGCGACGATGCCATCGGCGACCATGAGCTTGAGAATGTCCTCTAACCGCAAGCGCCGGTCCGGCGGACGAGCGGCGCGAGCCGGTGAGGCCCGCGCGTCGTTAGCCGAAACACGTGCCGGTGCGACCGGTTTGATTGAAGCCATTGTCATACTATAACCCGGAGGCGCGAGGGGTGACAGCGGCGCTATACTGAAGATGTTCGCTACACCGATGTCAGCACAGCTTCTCGCCGTTCAGGCCGATATCACGACGCTCGCCGTAGACGCGATCGTCAACGCTGCTAACAGCAGCCTGCTTGGCGGTGGCGGCGTAGACGGCGCCATTCATCGCTCAGCCGGCCCTGAGCTCATTGCGGCGTGCCGCACACTTGGCGGCTGCTCGACGGGAGAAGCAAAGATCACGCGCGGCTATCGGCTCCCGGCGCGCTACGTCATCCACACGGTGGGGCCGATTTGGCGGGGAGGACGTGGCGGGGAACCCGATCTGCTGGCGTCGTGCTATCGCAAGTCACTGGAGCTTGCCGTCGCGCACGCGCTGTCGTCGATCGCTTTTCCCGCCATCAGCTGCGGTGCCTATGGCTTTCCGCTTCACCTGGCGGTGCCGATTGCCGTCGCCTCGGTGCGCGCCTTTCCCCAGCTCGACGCGTTTGCACAGATCGTGTTCGCCTGCGCCAACCATGAGGTGCTTACCGCGTACCAGGCGGCGCTGGCCGCGAAGTGAGCTTTACTCCGCTTCCGGGCCGAGGCTGATGCCGACCGGCTCGTCGGGGACCTGGAAAACCTTTCGCAGATAGGCCACGTAGGAAGGATCGTAGTCCATCGCCTTTGAAGGCTCGTCGCTTATCTTGGCGACCGGCTGACCATTGCATCGAGTCATCTTGACCACGATCTGAATGGGCTCGTGTCCCAGATCATTGGTGAGATTGGTGCCGATACCGAAGGCAGTCTGGATCCGTCCTTTGAAATATTCGAACAGTTCGATAGCCAGCGGAACGCTCAAAGAGTCGGAAAACACGGCCACCTTCGTCCGCGGGTCGATGCGCATCTTGCGATAGTGGGCGATGAGCTTCTCGCCCCATTCGAAAGGGTCTCCCGAATCGTGTCGAACGCCATCGAATAGCTTGCAGAAGAAAAGATCGAAGTCGCGCAGGAAAGCGTCCATGCCGCAGACGTCGGAGAGAGCGATCCCCAAGTCGCCGCGGTATTCGCGTGCCCAGGTGTTGAACGCGAACACCTGTGAATCTCGCAGTCGCGGCCCGACCGCCTGGCAAGCCTGAAGATACTCGTGCGCCATGGTGCCTAGCGGCGTCAGCTCGTGTTTGAAAGCGAAGTGCACATTGCTGGTGCCCACGAATTTCGTGCCGATCCCGTCGCGGAGGCTGTGCACGACCTCGTCCTGCCAGGCATGCGAGAAGCGCCGCCGAGTGCCGTAGTCGGCAACGCGGAACTGGGGATCGGGCACGGAGTTGATCTGCTCGATCTTGGTTTGCAGCCGGCGCCTGCCTTCGGTGAAATTCGGCCGCTGCTGCGTGTTGCGGAAATAGACCTCGCTCACTATCGCCAGCAGTGGAACCTCGAACAGGATGGTGTGCAGCCATGGCCCATCGATCGCGATGTCGATCTCGCCCATCTCCAATGGTGAAGGACGCAAGCTCACGAACCGATCGTCGAGATGAAACAGCGTAAGCAGATCGATGAAATCGCTCTTGAAGAAGCGCCAGCGACGCAGGTAATCGAGCTCGCGCTGTGAAAAATGCAGCCCGCATAGAGCTTGTATCTCGCGCTCGATCTCGCCGATATAGGGCGTCAAATCCACGCCGGGCGTGCGGCATTTGAAGCGATACTCGACATGGGCACCGGGGAAGTGATGCAGGACGACCTGCATCATCGTGAACTTGTAGAGATCGGTATCGAGCAGTGACTCGATGATCATGCGTTGCCGCGGATTAAAGTGACGCCCGCCATGTTACGCGCTGTGCAATGCCAGGGCCACCCTAACGACTTGCGGTGGCAATTGACAAATCATCCGGCTATCATCGGCAACCCGCAGCGCGGAGCATTCGATGCTGGTTAATTGTGTGGCTTATGAGGAAGGTCGCAAGCTCGCCGAGATTCCCAAGGAAGACATCAGCGAGTACGTCAAGCGCCCCGACTGCTTCGTCTGGGTGGCGTTGAAGGATCCTGACGCGTCAGAGCTTGAGGAGATGCGTGAGGAGTTCGGCCTGCACGAGCTCGCAGTCGAGGACGCCCGGCACGGGCACCAGCGTCCCAAGATCGAGGAGTACGGTGACTCGTTGTTCGCCGTGCTGCACACCGTCCAGCTGCACAGCGATGACCTTGCCGTTGGCGAAGTCGCTATCTTCGTCGGCCCCAATTACATCCTGTCGACTCGCGTGGGCACCGAGCGCGGCTTCGCGGACGTTCGCGCGCGCTGCGAGGGCGAGCCGCATCTGCTCAAGCACGGCGCCGCGTACGTCCTCTACGCACTGATGGACAAGGTCGTCGATCGCTACTTTCCGGTGCTCGACGCGTTGGAGACCGAGCTCGAAACCATCGAGGAACGGATCTTCGTCAAGAATGTCGCGCGGGCGAACATCGAGGGGCTGTACGCGTTGAAGCGCAAGCTGATGACGCTCAAGCACGCCGTCGACCCGCTTATGGAAGCGGTCGGCAAACTCTATGGAGGACGCGTCCCGCGGATCTGCGCTGGCATGGGCGAATACTTCCGTGATGTCTTCGACCATCTGCAGCGGCTTCATGCGACGATCGAAGGCATTCGCGACATGCAAACCACCGCGATACAGGTGAATCTCGGCATGATCAATTTGAATGAGACCGAAGTCACCAAGAAGCTCGCCGCATGGGCGGCGATCATTGCGGTACCGACGCTGATCGCGGGTATCTACGGCATGAATTTCAAGAACATGCCGGAGTACGATCTTCTCTATGGCTACCCGCTCGCAATCGCGCTGATGGTCGCCATCGATGTTGGGCTCTACTTCTGGTTCAGGAAGATCCGCTGGCTGTGAGAGCGAGGCGTCCGCGCGGGGACCTAGTGAAGACGCGGTTCCCCGCCAGCGGCAACAGGAGTGACCGGAATCACCCGTCTATCGGCGGGCGGTTGGTGCCATGTCGGCTGCAGCGTCACGTGATCGATGTGAAAGCGGTCGGCGAGCAGCCGCTGCGCCGCGGCGAGTGTTTCGGGCCACTTCGCAGGTTCACGGATCAGCAGGTGCGCCGAAAGCGCAGCGCGTTGGCTGCTCATGTGCCAGATGTGCAGGTCGTGGACCGCTGCTATGCCGGGAAGCTGGCTGAGCGCGCGGCCGATCTCCTCGTAGTCGAGATGCGCCGGGACTCCTTCCATGAGCACTCCCGTAGACTGCGCCAACAGTCTCCAGCCAGAGCGCAGAATAAGCAGCGACACCCCGAGTGACAGGATCGGGTCGATCGGCGTCCAGCCGGTGAACAGGATCACCGCACCGGCAACGATGGCGGCGACCGATCCCAGCATGTCCGACAACACGTGCAGCAGCGCGCCGCGCACGTTGAGCGAGGTGCCCGCGCGCGAGAGTATCCACGCGCAACCGAGATTCACCAGCAACCCGATGAAGGCTACGGCAAGGACCACACCGCCGGCGACAGGCGCCGGCACGAGCAGTCGACGAACCGCTTCTATAGCGATGAACACGACCACTGCCAGCAGGGCCAGCGCGTTGACGAAAGCGGCGATGACTTCCGCTCTGGCGTAGCCATACGACGCACGACGAGACGGCGGGCGGCGAGCGATCCAGTAGGCGAGCAGTGCGAGACCCAGCGAAGCCGCATCGGCCAGCATGTGCCCCGCATCGGAAAGAAGGGCCAACGAGCCCGCAAACCATCCGCCGACGGCTTCCACCCCTGCGAAGACAATCGTCGCCCCGAGCGACAGCGTCAGCGCCCGCAGCGTCGCCTCTCCGGCCGGCGGGTCGACATGCGAATGGCGGGACTCAAGCGAGGTCTTACGCTGACCCGGGCGCGCGGTATGTCGGTGCTTATCCATGGCGGCTCGTGCGGGACCATTGTCGGTCAAGGCGTGCAAGCTCGCAACGCACGGCAGCGAGGGTGCGCATCCCGTCTCACTGTCCCCAACGGTAAAATGTGCAAATGAGCTCACCCGCCCACGGATCGTTGGCTGAGCGCATCGACGCGCTGCTTCCGCAGACGCAGTGCCGTCGGTGCGGCTATTCCGGTTGCCGACCCTATGCCGAAGCAGTCGCATCGGGCGCCGCGCCGATCAATCGTTGTCCGCCGGGTGGTGATGCCACGATTGTCGAGCTTGCGGCACTGCTGGGGGCGCCGGTTGAGCCGCTCGATCCGACCTGCGGAGCGGTGATCGAATTCACAGTCGCGCGCATCGACGAATCGCTTTGCATCGGATGCACGCTGTGCATCGACGCGTGTCCGGTGGACGCTATCGTCGGCGCCGCAAAGCAGATGCACACGGTTCTCGCGCGTCATTGCACAGGATGCGCACTGTGTATAGGTCCCTGCCCGGTCGACTGCATCGCCTTGCTTCCACCCGCGCGCGCGTGGACCCGTGACGATGCCCGCCACGCACGCGAGCGCTATGTCGCAAGGAACGAGCGCCTGGTGCGCGGGACTTCGACGACAACCATGGCCCCGGATGCCAATCCCGAGCGGGCGAAGCGAAAAGCCGCCGTTGCTTTGGCGATTGCTCGAGCGCGCGCCCGGCGCACCGAAGCAGGCAGAGCCCGCGGATGACGGCGCTTAGGATGTTGCGCGCAGCGGTGATTGCGGCGGCGCAGCCGTTGAGGCTTCAGCGATTGCACGATCTTTCCCTGGCTCCGTGAATCCTGCCAAGCGCCTCGAGATCTTTCGCCGCCTGCGCGCGCAGAATCCACATCCGCGCAGCGAGCTGGAATATCGTACGCCCTTCGAGCTGCTGATCGCAGTCGTGCTCTCCGCGCAGGCAACGGACAAGAGTGTGAATGCTGCGACGGCAACGCTGTTCAAAAAAGCCAATACACCTCAGTCATTGTCTGCGTTAGGCGAGGCGGGGCTTATCCCCTACATCAAGACCATCGGGCTTTTCCGCAGCAAGGCGAAGAACGTGATCACGCTTTCGCGGATGCTTCTAAGCGAGCACGGCGGCAAAGTTCCCGCTGAGCGAGAAGCGTTGATGCGATTGCCGGGCGTGGGTCGCAAGAGCGCCAATGTGGTGCTCAACGTGGCCTTTGGTCAGCCAACCATCGCGGTCGACACCCACATATTCCGCGTCGCCAATCGTACGGGACTCGCGCCTGGCAAAACTCCGGAAGAGGTCGAGACTAAGCTGCTCAAGTTCACGCCCGAGCAGTTTCGCCACGACGCGCACCATTGGTTGATCCTTCACGGACGCTACGTATGCCAGGCGCGCCGCCCGAACTGCCCCGAATGCGTGATCGCCGACCTTTGCGAATTTCGAGGCAAGACGCCGCCGGCGCCGGGTGCACGCCTGCGCCACAACTCGAGCCGCGGCTAATGCTTCGTGGCGACGACGGCAGGTTGCGACGCGTAGTACGCCGCGAGGTTTTCGATGTCCTTGGGCGAGAGGGCGCCAGCGAGTCCTGCCATGATTGGATTCTTGCGCGCGCCCGATTTGTAATCGCGGAGCGCCTTCGCCAGATAGTCCGGATATTGGCCACCGATTTTAGGGTAATCCGGAGTCTGGCTATTACCATCCATGCCGTGACAGGCCTGGCACACTTCCTTGACTTTGGCCTGGCCGGCCTGCAGATCGGCTCCCGCAGCACTGCCCGCAACCAGCACGCTCAGGAGCACGATGAGCTCCGTCATCATTTGTTCGCTTTGGGTTCCGGCGCGCCGGAGTAGTAGGCGGCGAGGTCCGCCATGTCCTGATCAGTGAGCGACGCCGCGATTGCGCGCATCGAAGGATGACTGCGCTCGCCGCTTTTGTATTCCTGCAGCGCCTTGACGAGATACGGCGCGTACTGTCCGCCGATCTTGGGAACCTTGTACACCTCGGGGAAAGCGGTGCGCCAGCCGACGATGCCGTGGCAACCCGCGCACATCTGGTTTTTTTTCGATCCGGCCACCGCGTCGCCCGCCGGGGCGTTGGCTTGCGGCCCCGCGATCACAGGCATGATCAGAGCGATGGCTGCAGCGGCACGCAAATATATTGTTCTGGGCATGGTAGGGATCCGCATGCGCACGCCGAATTCGACCGGCGGCGCCGGGCGGTGGCATTCTAAGGGCACGCACAGCAGCGGTCAACGCGTTGAAGCGACTTCAGTCTTGCGGCTCGCCGCCTCAGCGCTCAAGCAAGTGGCGTTTGACCTTCACCGGTTTCCATTCATCGGCGTCGGGCGGTGCAGGCTTGCGTTCGATGATCGGCTTCCAGAGTTTGGCGAGCTCGGCGTTGATCGCCTTGAACTCGCGCTGATCATCCGGAACGTCGTCCTCGGCATAGATCGCCTCGACCGGACATTCAGCGACGCACAAGGTACAGTCGATGCATTCGTCGGGGTCGATCACCAGAAAATTCGGTCCCTCGCGAAAACAGTCGACCGGGCACACGTCGACGCAGTCAGTGTACTTGCAGCGGATACAGGTTTCGGTAACAACGTAGGTCATTGCTGGGATGTCGATGCCTTTCTGGCAACTAAGGTTGATTCTACCAAATCGACCCCCATTCTTTTGTGCGGTGGGTCGGCTTGCGGGCGTAGTTCGTTTCCGATAACGTAGGACAGTGACCGACGAGCCGACTAAAGCCCGAGTCCCAGCGAGGAGCGCATGAACGAACACATCAAGCACGTCAGCGATGCCACTTTCGAGAAGGATGTCCTTCAGGCCGGAACCCCGGTTCTCGTGGATTACTGGGCCGAATGGTGCGGGCCCTGCAAGATGATCGCCCCCATTCTGGACGATGTGGCAAAGGACTATGCCGGACGTCTCACGGTCGCCAAGCTCGACATAGACGCGAACCCGGGGACGCCGGCGAAGTACGGGATCCGCGGCATTCCGACGCTGATCCTGTTCAAAGGCGGTGAGATCGCGGCACAAAAAGTGGGCGCGCTGTCGAAGTCGCAGCTCACCGCGTTTATTGACAGCCACCTCTGAACCCGCTAGGCTTGTAATGGCTTGAATTGCGCTCCGGCGAGCAATCGCCTCCCTGGAGCGACACCACCGACGCCGTGGTACGTTCGCCGGCGCCAATCTCCCTGATCGATCACTGCGGCTGCGCATCGGCGCCAAGGCCGCCCGGTTTCCTCCCGCACCCACTCCACCCATGCACCTGTCAGACCTGAAGTCCAAGCCGGTCACCGAGCTGGTCGAAATCGCCAATACCAACGAGATCGACGGCGCCAACCGGATGCGCAAACACGATCTCATCTTCGCCCTGCTTAAGAACCAGGCCAAGAAGGGCGAAAGCATCTTCGGTGACGGCACGCTGGAAGTGTTGCCCGACGGCTTCGGCTTCCTTCGATCCCCTGACACGTCCTATCTCGCGGGCACCGATGACATTTACATCTCGCCGTCGCAGATCCGGCGCTTTAATCTGCACACAGGCGACACGATCGAAGGCGAAATCCGCACGCCCAAGGACGGCGAGCGCTACTTTGCGCTGGTCAAGGTCGACAAGGTCAACGGCGAACCGCCGGAGAACGCGAAGAGCAAGATCCTCTTCGAGAACCTGACGCCCCTCTTTCCCGACGAGCCGTTAATCCTCGAGCGCGATATCAAGGCCGAGGAGAACATGACCGGGCGCATCATCGACATCATTGCGCCCATCGGCAAGGGACAGCGCGGGTTGCTGGTTTCGTCGCCGAAGTCAGGCAAGACGGTGATGCTGCAACACGTCGCCCACTCCATCGCCGCCAACTATCCCGATGTGGTGCTCATTGTTCTGCTGATCGACGAACGGCCCGAAGAAGTCACTGAGATGCAGCGCTCGGTTCGTGGCGAAGTCGTTTCATCGACCTTCGACGAGCCGGCGACGCGCCACGTTCAAGTTGCAGAAATGGTGATCGAAAAAGCAAAGCGCCTGGTCGAGCACAAGAAAGACGTGGTGATCCTGCTTGACTCGATCACCCGTCTCGCGCGCGCCTATAACACCGTCGTTCCGGCGTCGGGCAAGGTGCTCACCGGGGGCGTCGACGCAAATGCACTGCAGCGCCCGAAGCGATTTTTCGGGGCTGCGCGCAATATCGAGGAGGGCGGTTCGCTCACCATCATCGCCACGGCCCTCATCGACACCGGATCGCGCATGGACGACGTGATCTATGAGGAGTTCAAGGGCACGGGCAACATGGAGATTCATCTTGACCGACGCATGGCGGAGAAGCGAACGTATCCAGCCATCAACGTGAATCGCTCCGGTACGCGCAAGGAAGAATTGCTGCTCAAGCAGGACGTGCTGCAAAAAGTCTGGATATTGCGCAAGCTGCTCTATCCGATGGATGACCTCGAAGCTACCGAATTCCTGGTCGACAAGGTAAAGCAGACAAAGAACAATGCGGAGTTCTTCGATAGCATGCGCAGAGGCTGACGTTTCCGTCTCTCGCGCTCCGCTACAGCGTATCGTTTGAACTCCGGCATCCGCCTTCGGGGTCGCATCCGCACGCTAGGGGCCCCTGCTCCGCCCTACGGCGTCGCAGTTCTTTGACTCGATGCGCAGGGGAGAATCTTTTCGGCCTCGGAACCATCCCGCGGTTGATCGGCAACCCCTTGAATTTCAAGTTGCTGGCACCATATGGGCATTGCGCTCATTTATTTGCGTTGCAGTGCAAAAAGTCGCATAATCTTTTGATTTATCGCAGCTTGGACCATCCGGCCACGGGCGCCGGCTAGGCGGAGCGAACCGACGAGGCATCTGATGAAGGCTGGCATTCATCCCCAATACAGTGAGATTCAGGTGACGTGTAGCTGCGGCAATATCTTCACCACCCGGTCGACCGTAAACAAGCCGTTACATGTCGAAGTCTGCTCGGCATGCCATCCGTTTTATACTGGCAAGCAGAAGATCGTCGACACCGCCGGGCGCGTCGAGAAATTCCGTCAACGCTACGCCGCGAAAACCGCCCCCAAGGCGGCGTGATGGCTTAACCGGAAATGATCGAGCGAAAGGCAGCTTCGGCTGCCTTTTTGTTTCCTGTTGTGGGCTCATCGATGCCTCACGCCGATCCGCTTCGCAATCCGGAGGATGCGTCCGGACTCTCGCCTTCAGGGCCCTACCGCGCGTACAAGCATGCGGGCCTGCTTCTGCTCTGCGTCGCATGGATAACGCTCGGCCTCTTCGGCCACGATCCGTGGAAGTCCGACGACGCGACCAATTTCGGAATCGCTTTCGACATGCTGCAACGTCACGACTTCGTTGTGCCTCATCTCGCGGGCGCAGCGCTCCCGGACAGGGCTCCCCTGTTTCCTGGGGTGGCAGCCGCCGGGGCGGCCGCCTTTGGTGCGGTCATGCCTTTGCATGATGCCGCCCGTCTCGCCAATGCATTGAGTCTCGCGTTGACGTTATGGCTTCTTTCGCTCGCCGGCCGAGAGCTATACGGCAGGACTTTTCGCTGGCTTCCGGTCCTGGTATTCATCGGTTGCGCCGGCCTTTGGGACCGTGCGCACCAGTTGGCCCCGGAAGTCGGGCTGCTCGCCGCGTATGCCCTGGCCGCGTATGCGTTCGCCTTGTCGTTGCGCCGTTTTGTGTTGGGCGGTCTGCTTCTCGGGCTTGCAATCGGCAGCGCTTTCCTGTGCCGAGGCATGCCTTCCGCCGCAATAATGATACTGATAGCGATCGCCTTGCTCTTGTTCAAGGCATGGCGCAATCGTTCCTACGCCGCAGCGTTGGGATTCGCTCTTATCGCCGCGGCGCCGCTGGTCGCAGTGTGGCCGGCGCTGCTTCATGCGCGAGATGCTGCTCTATTTACGCAGTGGCTCGAGGCGCAAAGCATCAATCGATTCTTCGGGGGAACTGCGGGCTCGCCGGCCGTCGAACCGTTCTACTACCTGAAGAACCTGCCCTGGTTCGCGTGGCCGGCCCTTCCATTGGCTGTATGGACCCTCTGGATTCGCGCTCGTGGCTATCACGATGGTCTTGCCACCCCGGGAATCCAGCTCCCGGCAATCATGGCGGTGATCATGCTGGTGGTGCTTTCTGCCGCAGCAGAACCGCGGGCCATTGTTGCCTTGCCCCTGCTGGTGCCCCTGTCGCTGTTGGCTGCTGCCGAGATCGATACGCTCAAACGCGGCCTGTCCGGTGCGCTCGACTGGTTCGGCATTCTAAGCTTCGGCCTTGCCGGAACGCTGGTGTGGGCGCTGTGGCTCCAATCCGTTTGGGAAGGCCTGCCGGAAAGCGTTGCACGGGTCTTTCGCGACACCCAACCGGGATTCCAACCGCCGATCCAGTTCATTCCGATAACCGTCTCGCTGCTCCTGACGCTGGCCTGGATTGCCCTGGTTCGGCCTGCGCGCCGATCAAATCGTCGAACCATGCTTAACTGGGCGGTGGGGATGACGCTGGTGTGGGGCCTTTATTCGACGATCTGGTTGCCCTACCTCGACTCGAGACGCGGCTACCGTTCTGTCGCCGAATCGCTGACGATTCATCTGCCGGCCGCAACGTGTGTCGCAAGCCATAACCTTGGCGAGCCGCAGCGCGCGCTGCTGGAATACTTCATCGGCCTGGTCACGGTCCGCGATGAGCTGGTGCCAGCGCATTCGTGTAACGCGCTGTTGGTGCAACTCGGCCGTTCTGATCCCGAGACGCCGCCTGATTCGGCATGGGAGAAGGTGTGGGAAGGCCGTCGCCGTGGCGACGATACCGAACGCTTTGTGCTGTTTCGCCGGCCGGCGGCGCGCGGTGTCCTGTGAAATTCTTCGACGAAGCGTTGATCGAGGTGATTGCCGGGGACGGCGGCGATGGCGCCGTTTCGTTCCGGCGAGAAAAGTACGTTCCTCGTGGTGGTCCGGACGGCGGTGATGGCGGACGTGGTGGAAGCGTCATACTCAAGGCAGATCGCAATCTCAACACACTCATCGATTATCGCTACGCCCGGGTTCATCGCGCCGGGAACGGCGAAAAGGGACGGGGCGCCGATCAATACGGCCGCGGTGCCAAGGACATCGTTCTGCGCGTGCCGGTGGGAACGGTGATCACCGATGCCGACTCCGGAGACCTCATTGCCGATCTTGCCATCGACGCTCAGAGCGCACTCGTCGCACGTGGAGGACGAGGCGGACTCGGCAATTTGCATTTCAAGTCGAGCACCAATCGCGCGCCTCGGCAATCGACACCGGGTGAAAGGGGTGAACACTGGAGGCTGCGTCTGGAGCTCAAGGTGCTGGCGGACGTCGGATTGCTTGGTATGCCGAACGCCGGCAAATCGACTCTGATCCGAGCAATCTCCGCGGCGCGGCCCAAGGTGGCGGACTATCCTTTCACCACGCTGGCTCCGAACCTGGGAGTCGTTCGCATAGATCAGAACCGCAGTTTTGTCGTGGCCGACATTCCGGGTCTCATCGAAGGAGCGGCGGAGGGCGCCGGATTGGGACATCGTTTCCTGCGGCATCTTCAGCGCACGCGATTGTTACTGCACGTCGTCGACGTCGCGCCGCAGGATGGCGAGTCCGATCCGGTTGCAGATGCGCGCGCGGTCGTCAAAGAGCTCAAGCGCTACGATGCTTCGCTCGCCGACAAGCCCCGCTGGCTGGTGCTCAACAAGATCGATCTCATCGCGCCTGAAGAGCGCGAAAGCCGCATTGCGGCCTTCGTCAAATCCTACCGCTGGAAAGGCGCCGTATTCGGCATTGCCGCGATCAGCAACCTTGGCTGTCGCGAGCTGACCTATGCCGTTCAAGCGTGGATGGAGGATCATCCGGCCGAACGCTCCGAGGTCGACGCTTAAGTGAGCTAAAGCGATGCCTGTATCACCTGTCCTCGCCGCTCGGCGCCTGGTCGTCAAAGTAGGCTCCAGCCTGGTAACCAACGATGGACGCGGCATCGATCATTCGGCAGTGGCTCGATGGGCCGAGCAGATCGCGGCATTGCGTCGGGCCGCGAAGGAGATCGTCCTGGTGTCGTCGGGAGCGATTGCGGAAGGCATGCAACGGCTCGGATGGAAAGAGCGTCCAGCTGCAATACACGAGCTCCAGGCGGCAGCTGCCGTGGGGCAGATGGGGTTGGTGCAGGCCTACGAGACCGCGTTCTCCCGCTTTGGCTTGCATACTGCGCAGGTGCTGCTCACTCACGAGGATCTCGCCGACCGCCGCCGCTATCTCAACGCACGGTCGACGCTTTTCACGCTGATCGCACTCGGGGTCATCCCTATCATCAATGAAAACGACACCGTCACGACTGATGAGATCCGCCTTGGAGACAACGATACGCTCGGTGCGCTCGTCACCAATCTGATCGAAGCTGATGTCCTGGTTCTGCTCACGGATCAGCCCGGCCTCTACACGGGCGACCCGCGCAAGGACGCTGCGGCCACTCTGCTTTCCGTCGGACGGGCGGGCGATTCGGCCCTGGAGAAGATCGCCGGCGGCACGGGCTCGCCGCTGGCTCGCGGCGGCATGCTGACCAAGGTTCTGGCAGCCAAACGCGCGGCGCGCAGCGGAGCTTCGACGGTGATTGCCGACGGCCGAGAGGAAGGGGTGCTCACGCGGCTCGCTGCCGGAGAACCGCTCGGCACGCAACTCGTAGCCGAAACCATGACGCTCGCGGCACGCAAGCAGTGGCTGGCAGATCATCTGCGCACCGCCGGGCGTCTTAGCTTGGACGCCGGTGCCGCGCGCGCGCTAACCCGCGACGGCAAGAGCCTGCTGCCTATCGGCGTCGTCGCCTGCGACGGAGCGTTCGAGCGCGGTGAGGTTGTCGCCTGCTTTGGCCCCGAAGGAAGGGAGATTGCACGCGGTTTGGTCAACTACAGTGCCGGGGAGACCCGGCGCATTCTGCGCAAGCCTTCGTCCGAGATAGCATCGATTCTGGGCTACGTCGACGAGCCGGAGCTCATTCACCGCAACAACCTTGTAATACTTTGAAGTGGGGAAAGGGGGCACGATGAACGTGGTCGATCGCGTGAAGAACATCCTGATCAATCCGAAGCAGGAGTGGCCGAAGATTGCCGCGGAGCCTGCCACGGTGCAGTCGCTCTATGTCGGCTACATCATGATTCTCGCGGCCATCGGGCCGCTGGCGATCATCATTCGCGGCTTGAGTTTCGGATCGGCGCTGGGTCTTCCCTACGCCATCGGCATGTATCTTCTTTCGCTGGTTGCAGTCTCGATCGTGGCGCTCATCGTGGATCTGCTGGCGCCCACCTTCGGAGGACAGCGAGACTATGTCGCGTCGCTCAAGCTCGTTGCGTACGCCTATACCGCCGTATGGATTGCCGGGATTTTCCGACTGATTCCTGCTGTCGGCGGCATCATCGGCCTGCTCGCAGGAATCTATTCGCTCTACACCTTCTATCTCGGTGCGGCCCCAGTCAAGAAGTGTCCCGCGGAGAAGGCAGTCGGCTACACTATCATCGTGCTGATCTGCAACATCGTGCTGTTCTGGTTGCTCGGCCTGATGGTGCTCCCCATGATGGTCGGCGGCGGCATAGCCGGCCTCGGCACGATGGGAATGATGCGCTAAGCTTTCCCTGGAGGGTTGGTGTATGGCGAGGGCATCACGCTGCGCGCCCAGCCGTACAGACGCTGACGACGCGTCTGCGGGAACTGGTGGAGAAATCGCTCGAGCTCCATCAAGCCGCGACGGTAAACATCGCGCTTGAAATCGATCACGTTATCCAGCGGAATCCAGTAGTCGTGCCAGCGCCAGGCATCGAACTCGGGGTGATCCGTCGCTCGCAGACTCACGTCGCTATCGCGTCCCACGAGCCGAAGAAGGTACCAGATCTGCTTCTGGCCGCGATAGCTGCCCCGAAATTGGCGCTTGATCCAGTGCTGCGGCACGTCGTAACGCAACCAGTCTCGCGTACGCCCGAGCACCTTGACGTGGTCCGGCGCCAGCCCCACTTCTTCCTTCAGTTCCCGATACATCGCCCGCTCGGGCGTCTCGCCGGGGTCGATGCCGCCCTGCGGAAACTGCCACGAGTGCTCGCGAATCCGCTTGCCCCAGAAGACGAGATTTTTCGAGTTGGCGATGACAAGGGCGACGTTTGGACGATACCCGTCACGGTCCAGCATCGCGACCACCTTAATTCTGCAAGTTGCTGTAATTCTTGCACAGTTCGCGATGCTTGGAAAGGCGCCGAGGCGACACGATCAGCGAGCGAACTCGCGCGGAGTGACGCGCAATACAAGCTGCTGCGAGCCGCGCAGCACGGCAACTTCGACGCCATCGCCGATGCGTCCGCCCGTTAGCATGCGATGCAGATCGTCCACGCCAGTCACTCGCTCGCCTCCGAACGAGACAATGAGATCGCCGACGCGTATACCTGCGGCGGCTGCCGGTGAATCGCGTTCGACGGTGTTTACGCGAACCGCGGATTCGTGTTCGAGTGCGAAATGTCGCACCACGCGACGCGCGATCGGCGTGTCCTGCCCACCGAGGCCGAGGTAAGCGCGACGCACGCGTCCTTCACGAATCAGTGCGACGACCACGCGTTCCACAGTGTTGGAGGCGATCGCAAAACAAATTCCCTGCGCCGAAAGGACCATCGCAGTGTTCACGCCGATCACTCCGCCCGAAGCATTGACCAGCGGGCCGCCCGAGTTGCCCGGGTTGAGCGCCGCGTCGGTCTGGATGATGCTGTCGAGGAGCCGGCCGGTCCTGCTGCGCATCGAGCGGCCAAGGGCACTGACAATGCCCGCCGTCACGGAGTGCTGAAATCCGTAGGGGCTGCCGATGGCAATGGCAATCTGGCCGACCTTCAGACGTCCCGAATCGGCGAAACTCGCATGCACGAGCCCCGGCGCAGCGATTTTCACTACGGCGAGATCTGAATCAGGGTCGTCCCCGACCGGATCCGCAGCGGCGACCCGCCCGTCTGGCAACGTCACTTCGATGCCGTCCGCGCCGCCGGCAACATGGCTGTTGGTAACCATGTATCCGTCGGGCGTGACGATGAAACCCGAGCCGGCTCCTTCGCGTCCCGCACGCCGGTTACGATGGTGGGTGACGCGTATGTGCGCGACAGCGGGACTCGTCCGTTCGACAGCGCTGCTCACGGCGTTCGAATAGGCGTCAAGCAGCGCGCTGTCCGAGCTACCGGAATCTGCATGGCGTGCAGTGGAGACCAACACCCCACGCTCGTCTTCCACGAGGCGTGGGCG
>VBCY01000543.1:0-3626 GCA_005882995.1 Betaproteobacteria bacterium | reverse complement strand
AGCAGCGACACGAAGACCGCCGCTGCATTCATCCTTGCCGCGCGACCCAGAAACCAGGGCTGCAGCACAACGCCGAACACACCTCCCACCGAGAGCGCAATACCTGCTGCGAGAAACGCCGCACCGGCCGTTCCGAACTGACCGAAAGCGGTAAGCGCGGCAGCTCCCGCGATGATCGCTGTCCCCAGGTAGGGAATGGTATGCAGGATCGCGGCAGCGATTCCCCACACCGCGGGACGCTCCAGACCCATGGCGTAGAAGCCGATCCCGATACCGACGCCGATGCAGAGATTGGTGAGGAAGATGACCACGAAGTAGCGCTGATTGATTTGATCGACACGCTCGAGAACGCGCAAAGCCGTCTTGCGGCGCGCGGTCGACGGTCCGACGACCTGAATGAATTTGCGTCGGAACATTTTCCCGGCGGAGAGAAGGAAGAAGGCGAGAAACAGCCCCGAAGCAAGCTGTCCCAGCGCGACCACGACGCTTCCCGTGCCGATGAGCAACATCGAACGGACATCGATCGCCGCCGGCGCTGCAAGCGATGCCTTCGCCTTGTTGGCGGGTGGCGTGGCCGCATCCGCGAGCTTCTCCAGCTCAGTGGCGGCGCGCTGTACATGCTCCAGTGCGCCGCCGTGGTCAATCCCTGCATTCGCGATTGCAACGCGCAATCGCTGCACCGCGTCCGGCAACTGCTGAAGGACATCGCCGGCATCGTTGCCGACGCGCCAGATCGCCCCCGCAATGAGCGAAACCACGACCAGGATCACGAGCAAAGCGGCGAGCCAGCGCGGAACGCCCCACGTCGAGAGTCTACGTACCGCGGGCGAGAGCGCATAACTCAGCGCCAAGCTCAACAGCAACGGGATGAAGAACGCCGCTGCACTTCGCAACAGAAAGAGCGTGAGCATGATCGCGATCAGCGTCAGCGCAACGGTGCGGGGATTGGCCGGCAATTGCGCAGCGAAAGCTTCGCTCGGAGAGCCGGTGGGAGCGGAGCCCGCTGCTCCTGCATCGCTTTTCGCTGATCTTATTCCGCGGAGAGCGCGATCCATGAAGGACACCATGTGCGCAAAAAAATGCGGACGGAGCAATGGAGGGGGCCGTGAGCTCCGTCCGCGACCGGAGATGCTGCTTCATCATTCAAGTCTTCTCTCCACGCGCACACTTGTTCAATCAACTCCCGCGGCGGCGAACCAATCCACCGACGAGCGAAGCGACGAACAACGCGAGGAAGAAGAAAAAGAGGATCTTCGCAATTTCGGCGGCGCCGGCTGCGATTCCGCCAAAGCCGAATACCGCTGCGATGATTGCGATCGTGAAAAACACGACAGCGTAATGCATCATTTTCAATCCTTTCTGAGCAAGGTGTATCGACGAACGCGCTGCACCGACACCGTTACGGGCGTTTCCCCCGCTGCACAGCACGAGATCGGTACGCTCCATCCGAACGCAAGCGGCATGCCAGCCGCACGCAGTCAGGAATGGCTTATCGCAAAAAGCGAGGCGGTGTCGCCTCGAAAGAACGCCGCATTCAGGCGCGGCGGTCAGGGCCTGCTGACGCTATCGTGTTGAGCCGCCGAAGATTCGAAAGCAGAAGATCGTATTCCGCCGACTTGTCGAAAAACGCGTCGGCGCCCGCGGCCGAGCACTGCGCTCGATACTCCGGATAGTTGTAGTTCGTGAGGACGAAGATCCTCGGACGCGGCGCCAGGTCGTCGGCTCGAATCTGTCGGACGACTTCGATGCCGTTACCCTGCTTGAGGCGGATATCGGTGATGATCACGTCTGGCTGCAGGTTCTCGATCGCCTCGACGGCTTCGTTTTCGGATTCGGCGTAGCCGACGACATCAAAGTGGCCGAGCGAACGCAGATTGTCCATGATCCGCTTGCGGATGATGGCAGAATCCTCGACGACGAAGACCCGGAGCACGCGGCCCATCGTTTCCCCAAGTTCAGCTGATCAAGTTGTGGCGCAGCGCGTACGCGGTCAGCTCGGCGTTACGCTCGAGGTTCATCTTCTCCAGGATTCGTGAGCGGTAGGTGCTGATCGTCTTGACGCTCAAGCACAGCTCGCCGGCGATGTCGGTGACCGTCTTCCCGGCAGCGAGCTGCACGAAAATCTGGAATTCACGATTGGACAACTTGCGATGGAGCGGCTCGGCTGCGTCGCCGGCTGCCTCGAGCGCCAGCATTTCGGCGAGGGAAGGACTGATGTACTTCTTCCCCTCGGCCACCGCGCGCAGGGCGTGCAGCATGTCCTTTGCCTCGCCGGCTTTGGGAAAGAAGCCGCTCACGCCGGCTCGCAGAAGGTTGACGGCGTACTGCTCTTCCGGATACATGCTGACGATCAGGATGGGCAGATTCGGCTGTCGACGCCGCAGCGTGCTCACCGTGTCGAGCACGCTCGCGTCCGGAAGCGCGATGTCGAGCAGGACGACGTCGAAGTTACCCGTTGCGGCGAGACTCAACGCGGCGGCCGCAGTCCCTGCTTCGCCGGCCGCCTCGAAGTCGTCGGACGTCTCCAGCAACTGCCTGAATCCTGCACGCACCAACGCATGATCATCGACGACCAACACGCGGGTTTTCCGGCTTGGCACTCCTTCGCCTCTCCCTGGCGGAACCGCAAAAGGCGCGGCGGACATTCGTGCGCTGATTATAGAGCAGTCTTCGGATGGGTCCAATCTCCCCTCCGGTCACATCGTGAGTACCGAGGACTCCGTCGGCTGAGCAGCACGACGCGCGATCATTTCCGTGTCGCCGTAAGCGTGGAGTCGGTTGTAAATCGTCTTGAGGCTGATCCCGAGAATGCGTGCGGCTTCAGCCTTGCTGCCGCCTACCGCCCGCAGAGTCGCTGTAATCAGCGCTCTCTCCGCATCGTCGAGCGACATCCCGACGCGAATGACGATGCCATGGCCGTTGTCGCGTCCCGAATCGGCGGGCGCCGCAACAGCACTCTCCGACGGCGCAGTGCCGTTGACAGACACGAATCCGCCGATGTCGACGTCGATTTCGTCATCCGACAGAACAAATGCGCGATGAATGACATTCTTCAGCTCGCGCACGTTGCCCGGCCACGAATGAGCGATGATGCGGCGTCGTGCATCAGCGCTCAATGTCTTGGAGGCTCCGTACTCCTCGTTGAGCTCATTTAAAAACATTTCGGCGAGCAGCACGACATCGTCGCCGCGTTCGCGCAAGGGCGGAACCGTGACTGGAATCACGCACAGCCGATACATGAGATCTTCGCGCAATTTGCCCGATGCAACCGCTTGTCGCAGGTCTCGATTGCTGGCGGCGAGAACGCGCACATCAGTGGCGATCTCCTGATCTCCGCCTACGCGATTGAACGAGCCTGTCTCGAGGACGCGCAGCAAACGCACCTGCATGTCAACCGGCATCTCGGTAACTTCATCGAGCAACAGTGTGCCGCCGCCGGCGCGCTCGAAACAACCGCGGTGTGTACGAGCCGCGCCCGTGAAGCTGCCTCGCTCATGCCCGAAGAGCTCGCTTTCGATGAGATTCTCAGGCAGTGCGCCGCAGTTAACCGCGATGAACGGCCGGTCGCAGCGCGAAGAAAGCTGATGCAGCGTCGCAGCGACCAACTCCTTGCCCGAACCGCTTTC
>VBCY01000542.1 GCA_005882995.1 Betaproteobacteria bacterium | reverse complement strand
CGCCTATTACGACACGGGCTTCGGCCAGATCGAGGCCGCGGGCATCGGCATGCAGTTCCTGCCACGACCCAAGGACCTTCCGATGGTCGGTGGCCAGTTCCTGATGGCGAAGAAATCGATGGTCAAGGACGACCGCGCACTGTTGATCGGCTTCGGTCGCTCCGTCAGCAAGGCGTCACGTTTCCTGCTCGCTGATCCGGCAGCCGGTGCGAAAGCTTTTCTCGAGATGTACCCGGAAACCGCGCCGCGCGGCAGTTCCACCGAAGACGCCGTCAAGGCGGTGCTCGTCGCAATCGGCCGCCGCATCAAGTTGTACGAGCCGCCTTATCCGAACGCCAAGATGGGCAGCATCAATGCACAGGAGTTCAAAACCGAGGCCGAGCTGAACGGATTGAAGATCCCAGATTACAGCGGCTTTTTCACCAACGAGTTGATCGACGCAATCGATAACTACGACGTGAAGAAGATCCAGGCGCAGGCGGTTGCCTACAAGCGCTGAAGTCGCGCAACGTCACGCGATGTCGAACACGGATCACGCGCGTCGGGCGATCATTACGGGCTCGAGTTCGGGCATTGGCGAAGCGATTGCCCGGCGCCTGCTGCACGATGGCTGGGAGGTTTGCGGTTTTGATCGCGCACCGGCCAAGCTCGATGCGCCGAAATTCAAGTCGGTCATCGTAGATCTCGTCGATGCGGCGGCTCTGTCGCGAGCGGTTGTCGTGGAGCAACACGTTACGGCGCTCGTACATGCCGCCGGCTACATGCGCGTCGCCCCGCTCGGCAAGCTCGATGTCGACGAAGGTGCAGGCATGTGGCGTTTACACGTGCAGGCCGCAGCGTTGCTTGCGAACGATATCGCGCCACGCCTTCCCGCGGGCGGACGCATTGTGCTGATCGGCAGTCGAACGGCGGCCGGCGCCGCGGAGCGCAGTCAATACGCTGCGACCAAGGCCGCACTGGTCGGCATGGCGCGCTCATGGGCAATCGAGTTGGCGCCGCGCGGCATCACCGCCAATGTCATCGCTCCAGCGGCAACCGACACGCCGATGTTGCAGGATGGCGCGCGCGGAGCAGTTACGCCTCGCACGCCGCCGATCGGCCGGTTCGTGCGCCCCGATGAAGTGGCTGCGCTTGTCGCGTTCGTGTTGTCGGAGGAAGCGGCCGCCATCACGGGTCAGCAGCTGGTGATCTGCGGCGGATCGTCGCTTTAGGTAGAGCGGCGCCGGTCGCCGGCGCTGCCCGCGAAAGGAACAGCAGCCATGCCGGTCCGCATCCTCGATGTTCGCGAAATCACCAAACCGATCGCATCGGCGATCCGTAACGCGTACATCGACTTCTCTAAGATGACCACCAGTCTGGTCGCGGTGGTGACCAATGTCGAGCGCAACGGCCGTCGCGTG
>VBCY01000108.1 GCA_005882995.1 Betaproteobacteria bacterium | reverse complement strand
GACCGCAAGTACGTTACCGAGGTCGAGGGTTATCCCGGATTGATCGTCCACGGGCCGCTGATCGCGACGCTGCTCCTCGATCTGCTGCGATCCGAGCTGCCGGACGCCGTCGTGCGACGCTACGAGTTTCGCGCCGTGCGGCCGTTGTTCGACATCAATCCGTTCGACGTATGTGGCAAGCCGTCGGCGGATGGCAAGAGCGTGCGGCTGTGGGCCAAGGACCACGAAGGCTGGCTTGCGATGGACGCCACTGCGCAGATCGGTTGATGGAGCACATGCGATGAGACCGCTTACCGGTATCACTGTCGTCACACTCGAACACGCCATCGCCGCGCCGTTCGCGACGCGCCAGCTTGCCGACCTGGGTGCGCGCGTCATCAAGGTGGAGCGCCCCGGCGTCGGAGACTTCGCGCGCGGCTACGACGAGCGCGTGCGGGGGCTGGCATCGCATTTCGTATGGACGAACCGCAGCAAGGAGAGCCTGACACTCGACGTCAAGCATCCCGAGGCGCAGGCCATCCTGCATCGACTGATTCTCGAACGGGCCGATGTCGTCGTGCAAAACCTCGCGCCGGGCGCTGCCGCCCGGTTGGGCCTGTCGTATGCCGCGCTCGCATCTCAAAAGCCGGCGTTGATCGTTTGCGATATTTCAGGATACGGCGCCGACGGACCGTATCGCGACAAGAAAGCCTATGACCTGCTGATCCAGAGCGAAGCGGGATTCCTGTCCGTGACCGGCACCGAGGAGGAGCCTTCGAAGGCCGGACCATCGATCGCCGATATCGCGGCGGGAATGTACGCGTACTCGAGCATCCTGGCGTCGTTGCTGGAACGGAACAGCACCGGCCACGGACAGCATCTCGATATCTCGATGCTCGAATCCTTGGTCGAGTGGATGAATTATCCGCTCTACTACGCGTTCGAGGGGGCGACGCCGCCCGCGCGCACGGGCGCGAGTCACGCTACCATCTATCCGTACGGACCCTTTCCGGCAGGGGATGGCAAGACGGTCATGCTCGGGCTGCAGAACGAGCGCGAGTGGGAGATGTTTTGCAAGACCGTGCTGCAGCGCCCGGAGCTCGCGAAGGATGCGCGCTTCTCGACCAATTCAAAGCGCAGCGGAGCACGCGCCGAGCTGCGCGCGATCATCCTCGAGGCCTTTGCAGCACTTACCGCAGAAGAGGTCGTCAAGCGGCTCGATCAAGCGCAAATCGCCAACGCGCAGGTGAACGACATGCACGCTGTCTGGAGGCATCCGCAGCTCCAGGCGCGCAAACGCTGGCGCGAAGTGAACACACCTGCCGGGGTGGTGCCCGCGCTTCTTCCGCCGGGTTCGTGGGAACAGGCGGAACCGCGCATGGATCCCGTGCCGGCTCTTGGTGAGCACACTGCATCGATTCTCGAGGAGCTCGGCTACTCCACCGAGCAGGTTGCGCAGTTGCGGAAGACGGGTGCCCTGTGACGTCCGCCAATCGTGACGCGCAAACGAGCGTGCCGAATCTCCCGCTCACGTACCTGTTCGTGCCCGGCAACCGCGCGGACCGCTTCGACAAGGCGGTCGCGTCGCAGGCCGGCGCGGTGATCGTCGACCTGGAGGAT
>VBCY01000107.1 GCA_005882995.1 Betaproteobacteria bacterium | reverse complement strand
CTGGTCTTGCGTGCCGGCTTCCTGGCCCACGCGACCGCATCAGCAATGTCCCCCTCGGTGAGGTTGAGCGCGGCAAGCTTGGCGCGCACTGCGTCCGCCCGATGGACACGGACGGGAGTCAGGATGATCTGGCCATTCCTCGCCTCCACTTCGAAATACTCCGTGGCGCCGACGGCGGCAGTGACGCTCTTGGGCAAGGTGATCTGATTTTTGGCGGTGACTTTGGCAAGCATTTGCTGGTCGCGTCTATCGGAAAGTAAGGAATCCTTACTTTAACGTAAGACCGGACTGTGCTGCAAGATCCAACCGCCATGCCGGCGACCGGTGCCCCAATCCGACGCGAAAGCCCGGATGCTTCCAAGCCTATAATCGCTCGATGGCGGCCGGACCTCCGCGGTGGCGGCGTCGCATCATGGAATGGCTCATTCTGATCGCCGTTGTTGCGCTCGGAGTTCTGGCGCTTGCCTGGTTCGCGCAGGAGCGCCTGATTTTCTTCCCGCAGCCGGTCACCTCGACCGCGCATTTGCCGGCGCGAGCCTCCGCGTTTGACGTCGTCGCTCAAGATGGAACGCATCTACGCGGCTGGATCGTTCCCGGCGAGCCGACGCCGGCACCGGCCCTCATCTACTTCGGAGGCAATGCCGAAGAAGTGTCATGGACATTGGCCGATGCACGCTGGCCTCACCATTGGACTCTTGTCGGCGTCAACTATCGCGGCTATGGATCGAGTGACGGCTCGCCGGGCGAAATTTTCCTCTCCGGCGACGCCCTCGCCATCTACGATGCACTCATCGAGCACGCAGAAGTGGACCGCCGGTGCGTGGTCGTATTCGGTCGAAGTATGGGCACCGCCATCGCTGCTCGTCTCGCTGCCGAACGACCCATCGCCGGCGCAATCCTTGTATCTCCGTTCGACAGTCTGACTGCGGTCGGCAAGAAACATTACCCGTGGCTTCCGGTGTCGCTGTTGCTGCGTCATCGCTTCGACGCCCTCGCCGATGCGAATCGCAACACCATGCCGTTGCTCGCCATCGTCGGGGCATCTGACTCCATCATTCCGCCGGAGCGCTCGCGCGTCCTTTACGATGCGTGGGCAGGGCCTAAAGCCTGGCAGGTCGAGCCCGGAGAAGATCACAACGAGCTGGGCAGATCGGATTCGTTCTGGAAGGGCGTATTGAACTTTCTGGCCGAGCGCGCCGAGGGACTCCGCACCACCCACAAGCAATAGACCGCGCTCCGGAACGCCAGGCCCTCGCGTTTCATCTAATGCTCAGGAACAACCGGCTTAAGGCCAAGGGATGAATCCGCAAGTGGCGCGCAGCGGGCCGCCCCATGACGTCGAGCTCGCGCAGCGCATCGGCGCGCGAGACGAGCGCGCCTTCGAATCGGTCATGCGTGCCCACAACCGCATGCTTTACCGGCTCGCACGCTCGATTCTCAAGGATGATGCCGAGGCAGAAGACGCGCTCCAGGAGGCCTATCTCTCCGCGTATCGCAACATCGGCAGCTTCCGTGGCGGTTCGAAGCTTTCGAGCTGGCTCGCCCGAATCGTGATCAATGAGGCTTACGCGCGCCTGCGCCGCCAAAAACGCGCCGGCGTCGTCATACGGTTGGATGCGGCGATGAGCGGCGACGCCGGCGAGCCTTATGCGGAGGACGGAACCATGGCCGAATCGTGGAACGTTGAGCGTCCCGAGAATGCCGCCCTGCGGGGCGAGCTGCGGCGCATCCTCGAGCGCCAGATCGACGCGCTGCCCGAGCAGTTCCGCACTGTCTACATCATGCGCGACATCGAAGAGTTGTCGGTCGAAGAAACTGCGGAATGCCTCGATGTGCCGCAGGCGACGGTCCGCAGCCGCGCCTTCCGCGCCCGGGCGCTGCTGCGTGAATCTTTGTCGCGTGAAATCGATGCCGCAACGGTCGACGCGTTCGGCTTCGCCGGCGAGCGCTGCGACAGGATAGTGGCCAAGGTGCTGGAGCGCGCTCGACTTCTCAATTTCAGCTAGGAGAAAATTGTCATGAACTCGTTCAAACCCATGAAATCCTGCGCAGTCGCGCTTGCAACTGGATTGCTGCTCATGACCAGCGGCGTTTTTGCACAGGCCGCACCGGCGACGGCAGGACCCAACGATGCGCAGATCGCCCACATCGTCGTTACCGCGAATCAGGTGGACATCGACGCCGGCAAGCTCGCGGAATCGAAAGGGTCAAAAGCCGACGTCAAGGCGTTCGGCAAAATGATGGTGACCGACCACACAGGCGTCAACAAGGAGGCGACTGCGCTCGTCGAGAAGCTCAAGGTCAAACCTGAAGACAATCCGACCAGCGAGAGTCTCAAAAAAGGCGGCGAAGATAATCTCAAGAATCTCAAAGCGTTAAGTGACGGGGCCTTCGACAAGGCGTACATCGATCACGAGGTTGCCTATCACCAGCAGGTGATCGACGCCATGGACAAGACGCTCGTTCCGAACGCCAAGAACACAGAATTAAAGGCGCTGCTGGTCAAAGTGCGTCCTGCTTTTGTCGCTCACCTCGATCATGCGAAGCAGCTTCAGGCTTCGCAGGGCAAATAGGCGGGGATGCTCCGGTCAGCGGCTGGCGCGTGTGCGTTGGTGATCGCGTGCGGCGGTGGTGGAATCGGCGAAGCTGCCGCCGCAACTGGCACTGCGCACACGGTCGTTATCGAGGCAGTGAAGTACGAACCGGAGACGGTCACGGTCAAGCGCGGAGAAACGGTTGCATGGGTCAACAAGGACCCGTTTCCGCATACCGTGACCGCGAAAGGCGCCTTCGATTCCCGCGAGATCGCCGCAGGTAAGACCTGGAAGTTCACGCCGCGCAAAGCCGGCGAATATGCCTACATCTGCACGCTGCATCCGACCATGTTCGGTCGCGCGTATCGAATGCGTACCGTCACGTAAGCGAACGTCCGACGGACTGCCAATCTCGGAGAACCAATCCCTTAGCGCCCCATGGGCAGCGCGAAACGTCCGGCGAAGCACGGAAAACTTTTGGGTCTGGTGGCGGTGGGGGCTGTCCTTGCGATCGTTATCGCGCTGTTCGAGTGGAACTGGCTGCGGGGCCCGCTTTCGGGCTATCTGAGCGCACGCTTTGGTCGACCTGTCGAAATCGCGGGCGATTTGCATGTCGGTCTCTCGTCTAGGCCATTGCTGGTCATCAAGGACGTAAGTCTGGGCAACCCGTCCTGGAGCAGCGAACCCCTCATGGTTCGCGCGGACCAGGTGAGCTTTCGCATCGATCCTGTTTCCTTGTGGAAATCGCCTGTCGTATTGACCGAGGTGACCCTCACAAGACCTCGAGTGTTGCTCGAACGCAACGCGGACGGTCATGGCAACTGGGAATTCGAGGGGAAAGTGGATCCGCCGCAGATTCACGGGCTGACGATCGAAGATGGAATGATCCATTTCGTCAACCCGGTGACGTCCACCAATGTCAGCCTTCAGGTGGCGGCATCAACTCCGGCGGGCACTGTCGAGACACCTGTTCAGTTTTCCGGTTCAGGCCGCCTTCGCAACAGGCCCTTCACCATCCAGGGCTCAGGATCGTCGCTGCTGAATCTCGAGAACGGTGAGCAGCCTTATTGGCTCGATGTGCATGCCCGCGCCGGAGATACGATCGCGGAGTTCAACGGTACGGTGGTTCCCAGGCAGATCGATAATGTCAACGGGCAGCTTAGTCTCCAAGGATCCGATCTTTCACAGCTCTATCCCATCATTCCCGTTCCGGTCCCCTGGACGCCACCTTACCGGCTGAGCGGCCGATTGAAGCACGTGTCGGCGGTCTGGTACTTCCACGGTTTTTCAGGGAAGGTGGGTGACAGCGATCTCGCTGGCGAGCTCTCGGTCGATCGTAGCAAGGCGAAGCCTCTGATCGATGCCGACCTTGTATCGGCGCGGCTCGACTACAAGGATTTGGGCGGATTCGTGGGATTGCCGCCTGGCGAGCGTAGCCAAAGCGCATCGACGCGAATCAGGAAAGCGAGCGACGCGAAGCAAGCCGAGTCAACCAGCATTCTGTCGACCAAACCCTATGATCTGGAGCGGTTGCGAGCCGTCGATGCGCGGGTGCGTTTCAAGGGACAGCGTTTTGTCACAACGGATTTGCCTCTCGACAACATGACAGCGCGGCTCGACTTGCAGGACGCTGTGCTCAAGTTGCAGCCTCTCGATTTCGGCGTCGCCGGTGGTCATGTTGCGTCAACCCTGACGCTCGACGCCCGAAGCGACGTCATCAAGACGCACGCTGATGTGCGCATCGAGGACGTGGAGCTCAAGAAGGTGCTGCCCGCGGTCAAGCCCCCGCAAGGCAGCGCAGGCAAGGCGGTCGGCCGCGCGCGGTTCGTCGCGTCGGGCAATTCGGTCGCGCAGATGCTCTCCTCGAGCAACGGCGAGTTCGCGTTGATGAGTCGAGGGGGTGACGCGAGCGCGCTTGCGATCGTCCTCACCAATCTTGATCTGGCGAGCGCCGTGCCGCTGCTCTTGAAGGGTGACCAGAGCTCACCCATCCGCTGCGTGGTGGCCGATATGGTCGCCAACGAAGGGCAGCTGACGGCGAAAACGCTCGTGATGGACACCGACGCCGAGAACATCGTCGGCGAGGGAATGGTCGACTTCAAGGCAGAGCGCTACGATCTGAAGCTCAGTGCGAAGTCGAAGCGCGCGAGCCTCGTCGCGCTGCGTGGTCCGATACTCGTCGATGGCCCCTTGAAGCAGCCGCACGTCCACCCCGCGCCCGGCCCGGTCGCGGCTCGGATTGGGTCGTCTGTCGCGTTGGGCGCGCTTACGCCGCCAGCAGCGCTGATACCATTGATAGATCTCGGCGGTGGCAAGGACGCCGATTGCGACGCCCTCATCACCCAGGCGATGCAGAACGTCGACACGCTCAAACTCGCGTCCGCGAACCCACCGCGATCTCCTGCCCGTCCGCGGGGCTGATCGCAGGATTTTGAGCGCTACCCTCGCTGGCGCAGGCCGCCCGGAATGATCCAGCGCTCGCCGATGCGGAATCCGCCCTCGATGAGCAACGCCAGCGCCGCCGCCGGAATCGCGCCTGCCAGCAGCATGCCGTTATCGTTGAGCGCAAGCCCGGCGACGATGCGCTCGCCGTAGCCACCGGCGCCGATGAAAGCCGCAATCGTTGCCGTACCCACGTTGATCACGGCGGAAGTCTTGATGCCGGCGAGGATGGTCGGTGCGGCCAGCGGCAACTCGATTGTCTGAAGGATGGTGGGTGCCGTCAGGCCGAGAGATCGCGCTGCATCGCGCATGCCGCGCGAGATCTGGGTAAGCGCCGCGTGAGTGTTACGCACGATCGGCAGCAGCGCGTAGATCGCGAGCGCGATGAACGCCGGGACCGCGCCGATGCGGCCCGTGACGGGGATCAATACTGCAAGCAGGGCGAGTGACGGAATGGTCTGTGCGACGCCGGTTGCGCCGAGGATCACACCTTCCGTGCCGCGTCGCTTGGAGGCGAGGATGCCCAGCGGAATGCCGACTAGAATGCTCGCCGCCAGCGATACGAATACAAGCCCCAGGTGCTCCAGCGTCAGGCGGCCGAAATCCGGACCGAAAAGCTTGTGAATGAAATCGCTGCCCTGCGCCGCTTTGACGTTCGACGCGGCGACGCTCGGTGCCGCGCCGGCACGCTGCGCGAGGAAGCCGCTCGCTACGGTGGCGAAGTCCTTGCCTTCCAGTTCGGCCGCGGCGTTCATGCGCCGCATGGTGGCGTCGTCGATCGAGCCTTCGAGTTTCTGCAGCGCCGCCCAGGTTTTGGGAAAGCGCTGCGGAATATCGGCCCGGTAAAGCAGCACGGCGTCGTAGCGGGGAAAATAGTTGCGATCGTCGGCGAGAACGGCCAAGCCGTATTTGTCGATCTTGGCATCGGTTGAATAGATGTCGATCGCATCGACTTGGTGCTGCGCGATCGCTTCGTAGGCGAGACCATGATCGAGTCCGCGTGGCGTGTCATACGGCAAGTCGTAGGCGCGCTTGAGGCCGGGCCAGCCATCTGCGCGGCCGATGAATTCCTGGGAGAGGCCGAGTCGAAGCTCCGAATGCGTCTTGAGATCCGACAGGCGTGACAGTCCTTTGGCACGCGCGTCATCGGAGCGAGCGGCGAGGGCGTAGGTGTTGTTGAAGCCTAGCGGCACGCCAACCGCAAGTCCCATTGGCGCAAGCTTTGCGTTGAGCTCGGCGAGCGGCGGGACGGCGTCGAGCTTCAGAATCTCCTTGGCAATCGTGCCGGTGTATTCGGGATAGACGTCGATCGCGCCGGTGGTGAGCGCATTGAGCACGATCGCAGTGTTACCGAGGCCCTGTTGATGAACAGCGGTTGTCTCTCCGGCAGCTTGTGCCGTCTGCTTCAATATCTCGCCCAGGACGTAGGATTCGGTAAAACGCTTGGAACCCACGTTCAGCGTCGACGCTGCCCAAAGGCTCGATGAGGCGATGAGCAACGCTGCGGCTACCAGTGCAGCAATTCTCAGGGGCGTTGGCATGGGCCGGCACCTCCGAACGGAGACTCGGGAAGCTTACGCTCATGACGCATTCGCAACTGCGCCCCTTCCTGCCGTGTGGGTTTAATGATACGGGAGCGTTGCGTTTCATTGACAGCGGGCGTACCGTAGCAAACGGACGGAACTCTTCGTCCCGCGTCAAGAGGAGCACGCATGAGCAACTATCGCAGATCGGCATTCGCCGGCTTTCTGGCAATCGCTTTGATGTCCGCGACTGTATCGCCTGTTTTCGCGGACGGGCACCATGGCGGTCATGGACATGGCGGTCACGATTATGGATGGCCCGTGTTCGGGCTTGCTGCCGCAGTGGTCGGCGCCGCCGCTGCGATCGTGACTGCGCCGTTTGCCATCATTGCCGCTGCGGCAAGCTCCGCCAACTATCCGCCGCCACCCGCGTCGTACTACGGGCCGGCCTACTACAACGCGCCACCGCCTCGTGCTTATTACGGATCCGCGGCGCCGGCCTATTACGGCCCGCCCGCAGCCGCGGCCTATTCAGCTCCACCCCCGGCGCCGACCTACTATCCCCCGCCCGCACCTCGCGCGTACTACGCGCCGTCTGCCGCGCCGGCGTATTACGCTGCTCCCGCCTACCCGAGTCGTGCGGCGAATCCCGTCTACTACGGTGCGCCTGCGGCGCCCGCGGCTAACGGGTATAGCGCACCGCCGCCCGNCGCTTACTATCCGCGCTGATTCCGCGGCACGACGAGAGCTGCTCTACAGCCCCGCGGCGACGCGTGTCAAAGAGGCGCGCTGATGCCGCCAGGGCGTCGTCCCGCCGCCTTGGGGGACGTCCTTCGCGAACCGGGTCGCACGAACTCGGAGAACGGATTCTCGACGTCGCCACCGAGGAGTTCCTGGCTCGCGGCTATGGCGCGACCAGCATCGAAGCCATCGCACGGCGCGCACGAATCTCCAAGCGGACGTTCTACCACCGCTTCGATGACAAGGCCGCGCTTTTCGCCGTCGTCGTTCACCGCATCATCGAGCGCTTGCGGTCGCCGGGCAATTTTCCGTTGCTCGATGGCCTTGACCTTCACGCCGTCCTGGAGCGCCTGGCCGCGATCATCCTCCGCGCAGCGCTTTCAAAGGAGGCGCTCGCTCTGCATCGATTGATTATCGGTGAATCAGCGCGATTTCCCACGCTGGCTGCAGTTGTTGCCCAGGAGGGCGCGAGCGAAAAAGCCATCACGCTGATCGCCGATCTGTTGCAGCGTGAGTGCCGAACCGGAGAGCTCGCCATCGATAATCCGAAGTTCGCGGCGCAGCAGTTTCTCTACATGGTCATCGCCTTGCCCCAGCGCCGCGCCATGGGATTGGGGAGGCCGATGACCACGAAAGAGATCGACGCCTGGCCGCGCGGAGTCGTCGAGCTCTTTCTCAACGGCTGCCTTGCAGCGCGCTCTTAGGGCTCCTTGGCAACCACCGCTCGTTTACCAGGCCCTACTTGCGGCGAATCTCATCCGCCGCTCGCTTCAGAATCTCGGCGAGACGTTGCAGCTCGTCGGTTGAGGGCGAAGCCTCCAGCTTGGCGATGAGAGCGGCGCGAATTTCACGTCGCGCCTTGTCCACCGCGGCATAGCCGACGTCACCCTCCGGCATCTCGTCGCCCGAGAACGCCTGGCGCACGCGCTCCATTTTCCTGCCAACACGTGCAAGTTGACCCATCAGCGTGTCGGCGTAGGCGCGGTGCTCATCGAGCTTCGACAACCCCGCGTCGGTAATCCGATACAGCTTTTTGCTGCCTTCGGCTTCAACGGTGGCGTAGCCGACTTCCTCCAGATAGGTGAGTGCCGGATAAACCATGCCGGGGCTCGGCGCGTAGAAACCCTTGGAGTGCTCTTCGAGTGCTTTGATGATCTCGTAGCCGTGACGAGGGCGCTCCGCAAGAAGCACCAGAATGATGAGCTGGAGCTCGTTGGACCCGAGCTTGCGCCCCATGAAGAAGCCTCTTCCACCGAGCCCGCGGCCATGAATGAACGCCGCGCCGAACGGGCCAAAGTGGCTTCCGAGCGCCCGGCGCGCGCAGCCGCGATGAAAACCGAAACCATGCATGTGACTTACTCCTCGAGTAATCGTACGACAGTACTTACGCTATATCGTACGATATTGCTTGTCAAGTCACCTCGGCGTTCGCCGAAACGGGTACACCGAGACTGGCGAGGGCCGTTAGATCCGCCGACACGAATCGCCTGAAGAGTAGCCGAATCATCGACGAACGGACCTTTGAACACGTCGGGCAGGGAGTTTGCTTTAAGCAGGAGCAAGGGGGGCGCCGAACATTCCGAATCGACTTGCGCAAGATGTTGCAATCCGTGCAAGGGTTCCGGAATTCGATGCAAGCCGATGATTAACCGTTCAAATTTTCAGTAACCGCGAATCGGTACCGACGATGTTACGAAACCTGAGCTCATATCCGCGCCGAGCAACCACGGGACCCACGTTCCGCCTTCGCCGTCGCAAGTGCCGAAGCGCGGCACTGACCGGCATACCGGGCGTTGGTCGCGAAGCAGACGCCCGCCTCTTCCTGGACACGCCGCGAACCGGTCATCACGAATCTCTATCGCCGCGACGCTGGCACCGGTCTTCGCAGCCTCACCCGCCACCGGTGCGTGGGCGGCGCGCCGGCGCCATTCGCTAGCGCCACCGCGCCGCGCGGCTAAGTCGCAGCGAGTTCGGGCTCGCAACCTATGATCGCGAGCCTGCAGACACGCATCATCGCTTTGTTCCTGGTGTTGATGGTAACGGTGCAAGCAGGGGTCTTCGCCCTGGTCAACACCGTGGGAACGGCGTCGGCTCGCAAAACGGTTGGTGAAGAGCTCTCGGCCGGCGCGCGGATTTTCGATCGGCTGCTCGAACAGGATACGCAACGGCTGATCCAGGGCGCGAGGCTGCTTTCGGCGGATTACGCATTTCGCGAAGCCATTGCTACCGGCGACGCGGACACTGTCAACTCGGTGCTTTCCAATCATGGAAAGCGGATCGAGGCGGATCTCATGATGCTGGTCGGAGTCGACAAACACGTCATTGCGGACACAATCGGCGCGCCGACCGGGGACGCTTTTCCGTTTCCAAAGCTGCTCAATGAAGCGGAAGGATCGCAGCAAGCTGCCGCCATGGTCTCGCTGCGCGGCCGGCTCTATCAACTGGTCATCGTACCGGTGCTGGCACCGCTGCCCGTTGCCTGGGTCGCCGTGGGCTTCGCAGTCAACGATGCGCTGGCGCATGAGCTCAATCGTCTGACCCAACTCCAGGTTTCGTTCCTCACTCGCGATGGCGTTCAATCGTGGCGCCTTCAGGCGAGCACGCTCTCGGCCGAGAGCCGAGCGGGCTTGCTGCGGGAGTTTGTCGCGGATCGCTTCGCCGAGCAGGACGCCGACGGCAACGCTGTATCTGCCGACCCCGACGCGACGCGCGTACTGATTCTTCCTGCGCGCTCCGGCGAGTCCGTCGTTGCCATCCTGCAGCAGCCGCTTGCTTCTGCGCTGGAGCCGTTCCGGCGGCTGCAGAGACAACTTGCGGTCATTTCCCTCCTTGCGGTCTGCGTCTCGATTTTTGCAAGCGTCGCCATGGCGCGGGGAATCGCCCGCCCGGTGCGGGATCTCGCTCGCGTTGCGCGGCGCATCGCCGCTGGAAAATACATGAGCGTCTCGTCTCGCGGCCGCTCCGATGAGATCGGCGATCTGGCGGCGGCATTTCGCAACATGCAAGCCGGACTCGCCGCGCGCGAAGCGCGCATCACCGATCTTGCTTACCGCGATACGCTGACCGGTTTACCCAATCGCACCTGCTTCAGCGCGCGGCTCGACGAGGCGCTCGAAGCTGCGGCCCACGTTCGCACTCCGGTGGCCGTGGCGCTCCTCGACCTCGATCACTTCAAGTACGTCAACGATACGCTCGGCCATCCGATCGGCGATCTGCTTCTGCGCGAAGTCGCGGCGCGGCTGCAGGCTCTCGTCGAAAAGCCCACCGATATCGTGGCTCGTCTCGGCGGCGACGAATTCGCGATTCTGCTTCCGGGACACGGCGCCGCTCATGCACAGCGCTTCGCGGAGGCGGTGGCGACCTCGCTGGACAAGCCGATGACCATCGAAGGACACGTCGTCGACGCGCGCACGAGCATCGGCATCGCTGCGTTTCCGGATCATGGTGAAGACAGCGCGACGCTACTTCGCTGCGCCGACGTCGCCATGTACGCTGCGAAGCGCAAGAATCTGACTTTCGCGGTGTGGGACGACAGCCATGATCAGCATAGCCGCGAGCGGCTTTCCCTGATGAGCGAATTACGCAAGGCCGTCGACGGCGACGAGTTGTCGCTGGTGTATCAACCTATCGTGGCTCTGCGCAGCGGTGGCGAGCTTCGAGTCGAATCGCTGGTACGCTGGCGCCATCCGACGCGCGGGTTGGTTCTCCCGGCGCAATTCATCCCCTTTGCCGAGCAGACGGGATACATTCGAGCCATCACACAGTGGGTGCTTTCCCACGCCGTGATGCAGTGTGGCCAGTGGCGCGCTCATGGGTTGCCGACTTCGATTTCGGTGAACTTGTCGGCGCGCGATCTGATGGACGCCGAGCTGCCCGAGCGCTTTGCCGAGCTGTTGCGCCGCCATCGCTGCGCCGCGCCATGGATCGGCCTGGAAATCACCGAGAGCGCGATCCTCGACGATCCTGCGCCCGCCATCGAAAACTTGAAGCGCTTCCACGCGCTGGGATGCCGAATCGCGATCGACGATTACGGCACCGGATATTCCTCGCTCGCCTATCTGCGACGGCTTCCCGTGCACGAGCTCAAGATCGACCGCACTTTCATCTCGGGGATGGCTGCCGATGCAGACGACGCACTGATCGTGCGCTCGACCATCGACCTTGCGCACAACATGGGGCTCAACGTGGTTGCAGAAGGTGTTGAAAACGAGCCCACTCTGGAAGGGCTGCGCACGATGAACTGCGATATGGTTCAGGGCTTCCTCATGAGTCGGCCGCTCGGCGTCGCAGAAGTGCCGGCGTGGTTGCGCGGATCGGTATGGATGAAGCCGCCAATTCAAGCGACGGCGTTGCGCCGCGTCGTATAGGACTGCCCACCAAAGCGCCTCCGTCGCATACGCGACAGTAAGCCCGACAGGCTCCTAGCCATCGCGTAGAATCTGGCGCGCGACGCGCTTGACGCCGTATTGTGGCCGGCGCGCCACGCCATGACGCGCTATCCCCATCTCCTCGCGCCGCTCGACCTGGGCTTCACCACGCTCAAGAACCGCGTGCTGATGGGATCTATGCACACCGGGCTGGAGGAGGCGCCCAACGGTTTCGAGCGCCTTGCTGCGTTCTACGCAGCCAGAGCAAAAGGCGGCGTCGGCCTGATCGTGACCGGCGGCATCGCTCCCAATTTCGCCGGGCGACTGGAGCCGCGCGCGTCGCAGCTTTCGTTTCCATGGCAAGTCCGCCGGCACCGCCTGATCACCGATGCCGTGCATGCTGCGGGCGGCAAAATCGCGCTGCAGATACTGCACGCAGGCCGCTATGCTTATCACCCGCTCAGCGTCGCGCCCTCGGCGCTCAAGTCGCCCATCACGCCGTTTCGCCCGCGCGCGCTGACCGGCTGGGGAGTCGCCAAAACGATTCGCGCCTACGTCCGCTGCGCCATGCTCGCGCAGCGCGCCGGCTACGACGGCGTGGAGATCATGGGTTCGGAGGGCTATCTCATCAACCAATTCATCGTGCCGAAAACCAACCATCGGGAGGACGAATGGGGCGGCTCCTTCGAGAATCGCATGCGCTTTCCCGTGGAGATCGTGCGACGCATCCGCGGAGCTGTGGGTGACGCATTCATCATCATCTATCGCCTGTCGATGCTGGACTTGATCGATGGTGGCAGCCGTTGGGAGGAAGTCGTCACGCTGTCGAAGGCAGTGGAAGCTGCCGGTGCCACCCTCATCAATACCGGGATCGGCTGGCACGAAGCTCGCATACCGACCATCGCCACCATGGTGCCTCGCGCAGCCTTCACTTGGGTGACGCGGCGCCTCAAGGGCGAAGTGAAGATTCCGTTGGTCACCACCAATCGGATCAACGATCCCGCCACGGCTCAATCCGTGCTCGCGCGCGGCGACGCGGACATGGTGTCGATGGCGCGGCCGTTCCTCGCCGATCCCGACTTCGTGAACAAGACGAGCGAGGATCGGGCCGGTGAGATCAACACCTGCATCGGTTGCAACCAAGCGTGTCTGGATCAGATCTTCGAGCGGCAAACGGCGACCTGTCTGGTCAATCCCTATGCGTGTCGCGAGACCGAGCTCAAGCTCGTTCCTGCCCTTGCTCGCAAGAGCATTGCGGTGGTCGGCGCGGGTCCCGCCGGCATGGCCTCAGCAGTCACCGCCGCGGAGCGCGGTCACGCGGTGACCCTGTTCGAGGCAGCGGCTGAGATCGGCGGTCAGTTCAATCTCGCGCGGCGCATTCCAGGGAAAGAGGAATTCGCCGAGACCCTGCGCTACTTCCGCAATAGACTTGAGAAGCTCGGCGTGATCGTCGAGCTCAACCGACGCGCGACTGCAGACGATTTGCGAGGCTTCGATCAGGTGATCCTGGCAACCGGCATCGTGCCTCGATGTCCGGCGATTCCCGGCATCGAGCATCCGAAGGTCGCGAGCTACGTCGACGTCGTCGAAGGCCGCAAAGCGGCTGGTAAGCGCGTGGCGATCGTGGGCGCAGGCGGCATCCGAGCAGACAATCCTTCGATCGTTTCCTTTCGCGACGAATGGGGCATCGACCCCGACTATGGAGCACGGGGCGGGATCAAGGCGCCGATTGACGGCGTCGCGTCGCGGCGCATTTGGCTGCTGCAGAGAAAAGCCGAAAAGGTCGGAGCCGGCCTTGCCAAAACCACCGGCTGGATCCGCCGTGCATTGCTCAAGCGCCGAGGCGTCGCGATGATCTCCGGTGTTAGCTACGAATGCATCGAGGGCGATGGACTGCACATCAGCGTCAAGGGAGGACAACAGATTCTCGAAGTCGACACCGTCGTGATTTGCGCCGGACAGGAGCCGCAGCGCGAACTGGTCGCTGCGCTTAAGACGCGAGGTATCGACTTCAAGCTCGTTGGTGGAGCAGACGTCGCACTGGAGCTCGACGCTCGACGTGCGATAGATCAGGGAACGCGGGTTGCGCTGGCGTTATAGCGAGGTCGCGCGCTCGTCCAGAGCTCCGGTCATGATCACGCGCCGCTCAAAGGCGGGCAATCAGGGCTCGAGTGCGTACGTCGCAACGAGGTCCTTTGAGCGCAACGTAGCCAACGACAAACAGCAGCAGTGCCATCCAAAGCGCCGCGACCAGGGCATCGGCCCATGCGGCCACCCTCTTACGGGAAGTTTTCGGTCGGCTTGCGTTGCGCTGACGACGCGCGCTTCGTTCGACGCGATCCGTTACATGCAAGAGCTTCTCGCGAGCGTGACGCCAACGGTTCGGCCGCCCGATCCTGAACGAGGCGAAAAGCGATAATGCACCGGCGAGTCGGGTAAGGGTATCGATCGTGTCGGCCCTGATAAGAATCCCCACGCTGCAACGGCGACTGCAATCGCTCCGCAAGACACGTGCCATTGCCGCTGTTTCAGCCTAAGTCGATACGGAACAACGATGTAAAAACATGGCCGCGACCATCGAGTCAAATCCCATGCACTGAAGCAACGCAGGGCGAACGGGCAATGCACCAACACTAAACTTGCGCGAGAGGCCCTATCGAGCGTTTCCTAACTGCGTGACATTGGTTGCAATACGGAAGAGCAGGCCCTCACCCCAACCCCTCTCCCGCCGGGCGAGGGGTGCGCGGCAGCGCGGGTGAGGGACAAATGTCGCGGTGTTGCGTAATTCTCCGCATCGACGCTTCGATCGCAATGGCTGATGTTGTGCATAAGAAACTGTGATGGACTTGGCCTGTCTGACCACCGCTGTGCGACGTGCACCGCGATACGGGGACGAAGCCACAAGTGACGTCCTTCAATGAAGCCTATGACAGCGTTCAGCATCTCGAGCAGAACCGAAGCGCGATCGCGAGCGTCACGCAAAGCGATTGGTCTCGCGCTGCAAGGGGGAGGTTCGTGGGGCGCCTATACCTGGGGCGTTCTCGATGCGTTACTCGCAAGTCGCAGTCTCGCGGTCACGCAGCTTTCCGGCACCAGCGCCGGAGCCATCAACGCGGCCATCGTCGCCAGCGCATTGGCCAAGGGATCTCCTGCCCAGGCGCGCACCGCGCTGCGCGCCTTCTGGCTTGCAGTCGCACGACCGGCGGTGGCAGATCTCGGCCGTGAGCTGTGGGCTCCTGTCGAGAACGCGTGGCGCGACTCCGTCAGTGCCTGGTTATGGTCGAGCGGGATGGTGTCGCCTTACACGGCGAATCCGCTCGGCATCAACCCGCTGCGCGACATCATTGCAGAGCACATTGACATCGACGCAATTCGCAGCAGATTCGCGCCTGCGCTATACGTCACGCTCACCAATGTGAAGACGGGACTGCCTCGTGTGGTTTCCAACGACGCGATGAGCCTCGATGTGTTGCTCGCTTCGGCTTGTCTGCCGATGCTTTTCCAGGCCGTCGAAATCGACGGCGAGCCGTATTGGGACGGCGGCTATTGCGGCAATCCAACCTTGTGGCCGATGATCCACAGCGGCGCTGCGCGCGATCTGATCGTCGTGCAGTTGGTGCCGGACGAAGCGAGCGAAGCGCCTACCGACGCTCCGGCGATCCGCCAGCGCATCGGCGAGATCGTCTTCAATTCCAGCCTCGTTGCAGAAATGCAGGCCATCGCCGCGATGCGCGCCCTCGCCACGCGCGGTGACGGAGCTTCGCAACTGCTCGAGCTGCGCATGCACCGCATCGGCCCTCCGCAACGCGAGCTCGTCGGGCGCAATTCCGCGATGGAACGGTCGAGAGCGTGGCTGCTGAAGCTGTTCGCTGCCGGCCGTGCGGCGTCGCGGCAGTTTCTGGGCCGACACGGTGCAGATGTTGGAGTTCGCGAGACACTCGATGTCGCCCGAGCCTACTCCGATGCACACAAACCCAAAGTGCGAATGGCAATCGATGAAGCGGCAACTAAAACGCCGCGCTCGTATTCGTCAACGCCGCAGCAAGCTCTCGCGACGCAGCCGTAGCCACGCTCCAAGGCGATCAGAGCGTTTCCCACGCCGCCAGATTGGGCCGGCGCAAGTGCCAATCCGTGTGGCGTTGAAACGCACGTCCCAGGCGGACGAGCGTGGCGTCGGCGAACGAAGCGCCCATCAGTTGAACGCCGATCGGCAGTCCCGCGGACGACAGACCTGCCGGCAGGGAAAGCGCGCATGCGCCGAGATAGTTGGCGGCGCGCGTGAAGGTGGCGAGCGGCGTGGTCGCCTCGTCTACCTCTTCGATGGGAGTTGCAGTGATCGGCAACGTTGGCATGAGCAGCGCGTCGCGACCCGCGGTCCATTCGGCAAAGATGGCCTTGGTTCGCCGGCGCTGTTCCAATTCTTCGATGTAATCGGCGGCGCCTATCGATTTTCCGCCGATGACGCGCTTGCGCACCCACGGGTCGATCGGCAGCTCGAGCGCTTCGATATAAGCGCGATGCAATGCCCATGCTTCGGCAGCGATGATCCGGCCGTTGCGCTTCATCACATCGTCGAGATCCAGTGGAAAGCGCGCTTCGTCGATCAGGGCGCCGGCATCACGGAGTGCGGCGATGGCGTCGTCGCGAGCACGCAGCACTTCAGGCTCGATGCTTCCGCGCCAGGGGTCGAGGGAAACGACGCAAACGCGCGTGCCGCGAATGTCGGGATCGCGCGTGAGGGCCGATCCAAAGTCGATGTCCGGAACGCCGTGTGTAGAGCGGTCGCGGCGATCGTACCCTGCCATCGCCGCAGCGAGCAGAGCCGCGTCGTCGACGCTGCGGGCGAGTGGCCCGAGAGAGTCGAGCGTAGTCGCCAGCGGAACGACCCCTGCCAGGCTGATGACACCATAGGTGGGTTTGAGCCCGGCGAGGCCGCAAAGCGCGGCCGGTATTCGGATTGAGCCGCCGGTGTCCGAGCCGATGGCGGCCGGAGCGAGTCCTGCGGCGACCGCGGCAGCGGAGCCGCTGCTTGATCCGCCGGTGACGCGATGGCGGCGGGTGTCCCACGGGTTCCACGGAGCGCCCATCGGCTGGTTGCGTCCCCACCCGCCGAAGGCGAATTCAACCATATGCGTTTTGCCGAGCACGATCATCCCCGCCGCTAGCAGCCGCTCGACCGCGGTGGCTGTTTGGGTCGCGACCCGGCCGCGCCACGTGCTGGAGCCGGCCGTGGTCACGCGCCCTTCGATGTGCAGCAGATCCTTGAGCGCGATGGGAAGTCCGTGCAATGGACCTCGCACCATGCCCGCCTTGCGCTCGAGATCGGCGGCGCGCGCGCAATCGATGGCGCTCTGCGCATAGACGTCGACAAAGGCGTGCAGGCGCGAATCCAGCGCGGCGATTCGCGCCAGGCACGCGTCGACGATCTCCGACGACGAAATTTCTCTTGCAGCGAGTCGCCGCGAGAGCTCGGTGAGCGAGAGCCAGGCAAGCTCGTTAGACATGATCAGCTTCGGTTGCAAGCGTGATGATAGCCGACGATGGTATCCGTGACAGGCATGTCCTGCTTTAGCGGCGTCTTACCGCGATTCCGAACGCAGTCACCGACAAAACCGCCATCCCCAGCAACAGCACAAGCCAACCGAAGGATGGCGTTTGCGGAGACGCAAGGGGCGCAAAAGCGAAGGGAGCGATGGCGCGCGCGAAAAGTGCCGGCGCGGCAAGGCTGCCCAGTGTTTTTCCGTATCCGCTGCGACCGAAGAGCTCAGCGGGGACGGTTCCGCGCACGATGGTGACGACGCCGTTGCTGCAGCCGAATGCGAGCGCGAACAGAAGCGCCAGCGCGATCTGCCCATCGAGCGAGAGCAGCAGAGCCAGAGCGATCACCAGCATACAGAGCGAGAGCGTGCCTATCGATCGCGCTGAAAATCTGCGGCCGATCGAGAACTCTGCCAGTCGACCGGCGACCTGCATGGGTCCAAAAAACGATGCCACCCATACCGCCGCCTCCAGCGAGAGCCGCTTGCCTTGCAGGACCGTGATCAGATGGACGGTCAGGACTGAGACGATAAATCCGTTGAGCGCAAAGGCCGCCGCCAGCGCAATGAATGCGCGGCGCCGCGATGCGGCGGAAAGGGTGCTTCCATCGGATATTGTGCCGGTCTTTGCGCCCCCGGTAACGGTTTTGAATCGAGGCACGAAGGCAAGATGCAGCGGCAAGCAGAGAAACAACTGCAAACCGGCGAAACCGACGAAGGTTTCGCGCCAGCCGAACCATTCCAGACCTTTCAGCGATACCGGCCAGAACACCGTGCTCGCAAGTCCGCCCATCAAGGTCAACGCCGTGAGCGCGCGGCGGTACCCGGCGCCGGTGTGCTGGGAGAGCGTGGCAAACGCGGCATCGTACATAGTCATCGCCATGGCGATTCCTGCGAGCGACCACGCCAGATAAAGCTCGATCAGTGAATGAACCTGCGCGATGGCGAAAAGCGCTATCGCAGCAACCAGGGAGCCGGCGCATAACACCGTTCTGCCGCCGATGCGGTCGATCGCATGACCGACGAAGCGTGCGGCAACTGCCGAGAGCAAAAGGCTCACCGAGTAGGCGCCGAACAGTGTCGAGGCCGACAAGCCAAGCTCGAGGCGCATGCTCGAGCCCAGCACCGCAATGGCGTAGTAAAGCGAGCCCCACGAGGCTATCTGCGTCAAGCCCAGCGCTGGCACCAGGCGCCACACCGGCGAAGCCGCCATGGCGCGTAGCAATTGAGAATTACGCAACTAAGTGACGTTTGACCCTCACCCGCGCTGTCGCGCACCCTCTCCCGGCGGGAGAGGGGTTAGGGGTGAGGGCCAGCTTATCCGCATTGCAACCGATGTCACGCAGTTAGGAAACGCTCAATAATGCA
>VBCY01000541.1 GCA_005882995.1 Betaproteobacteria bacterium | reverse complement strand
TCGACCGGCGTACATTCATTGGCGCAGTGTTTGGCGGGCTCATTGCCGGACCACTGACAGCCACGGCGCAGCAGGGGGAACACGTTCCAAGGATCGGTTACGTAACAAGAGCTTCCTCCACCTTCGGGATGCTTCCCGTTGAGCAAGAGTTCCTGGATGGATTGCACGATCACGGCTACGTCGAAGGACGCAATGTTGTGATCGAGGTTCGATCGGCCGGGGGACGGCCAGAACGGTTCGCGGAGCTTGCGACCGAATTGGTTCGATTGCCAGTCGACGTCCTCCTTGTCGGTGTATGTGGAGCACCGCTCGACGCCGCGCGCAGCGCGACGCAGACGATTCCAATCGTCGTCGCAACCTGCAATGACGACCTGGTCGAAACCGGCATCGTCAACAGCCTTGCAGGGCCGGTGGGAACGTCACGGGACTATCCAAGCTGACCCCGGAACTGGCCGCCAAGCGCCTCGAGCTGCTCAAGGAAACAGCTCCCGCGCTATCGCATGTTGCCGTGCTCTGGAATCCGGGATATTCGGATTCCAAAGCTGATTGGCGAGAGACACGGGCCGCCGCGCGCCGACTGGGAGTGACGCTTCACCCGGTCGAGTTCCGGCGCCCGGAAGATTTGGAGGCCGCCTTCGCGACGATCAAAAGCGAGCACGTCGATGCTCTCATCACGTTTTCGGACACACTCACCTATGTTAACGCCAAGCGGGTCGCTGAACTGGCCGCCGCTTCCCGGCTGCCGGCGCTCTACGCATTCAGGGAAGTTCCCGATGCCGGTGGCTTGATGTCCTACGGGCCCAACATTCGTGCGATGTGGCGCCGCGCCGCCGCTTACGTCGTGAAGATCCTGCAAGGCGCCAAAGCCGGTGATCTCCCCATCGAGCAGCCGACGAAGTTTGAGTTCGTCATCAATCTCAAGACAGCGAAAGCGCTCGGCCTCACGATCCCGCAGTCGCTGCTGTTGCGCGCGGACGACGTCATTCAGTGACTGTTCGCCCGATTGGTCGGACCCCATCCGCGATGGAGCTACCAGATCGCGTTTGCACCGGCGGAGTTCTCTGATGTCGTGGGTTGGCTCGCGCTCAATCACGGAGCGCTCGATGTGCTTGTGCATCCCAATACCGGCGATGAACTACGCGACCATCGGGACTGCGCACTATGGCTTGGTCGAAGCCATCAACTGGACCTTCGGGCGGTCGGCGGCTAAAGGATCGGGCGGTTGGCTTGCGCCCCGAGCGGGCGCTCATCCAAAGCCGGTCCGCTCTGGCGCAGAGGGGTTGGAGCGTGTCTCCTGGGTCAGCTCCTGACATGTCGCAGTGAGATATTGTCAAGAGTTGTTGATGGCGATTTGATCAGGCGGCGATTTTCTTGAGGTCCTCGCGCACTCCGTTCTTGAACTGAATACCTCTGATCACTTCGGCGATCCGTTCGGGTCCACGCAGTTTCAGCCAGCGCTGCTCGGCGCTTTTAGTGAGTTTGAATACCAATGACAGAATGCTCGGTCTCGATACGCAACCGCGTGTCTTGGCGGTGCGCAGGCGCACACTGGCGAAAGTCGATTCAATCGGGTTGCTGGTTCGAATGTGATGCCAGTGCTCAGCCGGAAAGTCGTAGAAAGTAAGCAAGCTGTTCTTGTCTTTCGCCAGACACTGCGCCGCCTTGGGATACTTCGGCTCATAGCTTTGCACGAAGGTATCGAAGGCAACGTAGGCGCGTTCCCGGGTCGCGGCCATCCAGATCTGGTGCAAGTCGGATTTCGCTTTCGGTTGCAGATGCTTGGGCAACTTGTTGAGCACGTTGGCGGTCTTGTGCACCCAACACCGCTGTTCGCGCGTGGCGCCAAAGACCTGGGGCAGCGCCTTCCAGAAACCCAGGGCGCCGTCGCCGATGGCTAGCTTCGGATCGATCTTCAAGCCACGCCTCTTCAAGCCTCGCAAGAGCTCTTTCCACGACTGCTCGGATTCGCGAAAGCCATCGGCCAGCGCCACGAGTTCCTTCCTGCCATCCGGCGTGGCCCCGATTACAACCAGGATGCACTGGTTGGCCTCTTCGAGCCGCACCCCGAAATGAATCCCGTCGACCCACAGGTAGACATACTGCTTGTGCGCCAGACTGCACCGCTCCCAGCGCGCATGCTCCTCGAGCCATACCGTCTTCAAGCGGCTGATGGTGGCCGCCGAGAGTCCCGGCGCATCCGCTCCCAAGAGCGCGGCCAGCGCCTCCGAGAACTCGCCGGTCGAGATCCCTTTCAGATACAGCCAGGGCAATAATTCTTCGATGCTCCGGCTCCGCCGCAGATACCGCGGCACCAGCCCCGAGTTGAACCGAACCTGCCCGCTTCGATCGTGCACCCGCGGCGCCTTCACCACCACCTGGCCCAAGCCGGTCTGGATCGTGCGTTCAGGCAGATGGCCATTGCGCACCATCCGCGCTCGCCCCACCGCGTCCTGATCATCCTGATATCGCACCAGAAATTCCGCCACCTCCGCCTCCACCGCTTGCGCCAGCAGACTACGGGCGCCGTCGCGCAGCACATCGGTCAACGCGTCTCGAACTGCGCTTGAAACCCCTGGCTTCTTCAACTCCAAAACGTTATCGTTACTCACGGCGTATTCACTCCTTGCAAAAGGTTGATGATCTTGGTCGACCATCAAGAATACGTCGTCTTCTCATTTCGTCTCATCAACAACTTTCAAGCATAGCTCGGTCGCAGTTCGGGCAGAACCGGTCTTTCTCCGCTGCGCACAATTCGCTCGACGGCGTGTGGAAACGCGGTTGTTGGTGGGCTTATTGCGGCGGTTTGCGGTCCAGATCTCGGACCGTTGCTGGCGTGGAGGTCTTGCAAAAGTCTCAAGAATCTATAAGAGTTGGTTCTTCCCGGAGGCGTCGGCGCTCGGAGGGGGCCAGTCGCGACGACACGGGAACAGTGGCCTCGATGTAATCGCGGTAGCGTGAGCAAGCTCTACGAATTAGGCCCCTTCGTGCTCGACCCGCAGGCCGGCGCGCTGACTCGTTCGGGCGAGCCCACCGCTCTGGGCTCGCGCGGGGTCGCCGTGCTGGCAGCACTGCTCGAGCATCCCAGCGAGTACGTCTCCAAGTCGCGCATCATGGATGCGGCGTGGCCGGGCCTCGTGGTTGAAGAAAGCAACCTGGCGGTGCAAATCTCCGCGATCCGCCGCGCGCTCGCCGAGGTGCCGGGGGGCGAGCATTGGATCGAGACCCTGCCACGCCGGGGTTATCGGTTCATTGGTCCCGTCGCCAAAGTCGCCGGCGATCGATCGCAAGGCACTCGCGGCAGCAGCGGGAATACGAATCTTCCCGAGGTGCTGACATCGTTCATTGGGCGTGAACGCGAGCTGGTCGAGATCAAGCGCCTGTTGCCGGGTAATCGTTTGGTAACTGTCGTTGGCGCTGGCGGCATCGGAAAGACCCGGCTCGGGCTGCGGTTGGCCGCCGAAGTGATCGAGGACTACCGCGACGGCGTGTGGCTGGTGGAGCTCGGTTCGATCAACGACCCCTTGCTCGTTCCAGCGTCGGTCGCGCAAGTACTTGGTGTCCAAGAGAAGAGCGGCACACCGCTGGCGCACACGCTTTCCGGGTACTTCAAGGGACGTCAGCTGTTATTGGTCTTGGACAACTGCGAGCATCTGCTGGACGCGTGTGCGAAGCTGGGCGACCCTGTCCTGCGTACAGCACCGGAAGCAACGATTCTCGCGACCAGTCGCGAGCCTCTGCACGTCGCCGGTGAACAGGTCTATTCGCTGCAACCGCTCTCGCTTCCCGAATCAGCGGCGGACGCAGAGACAGTGGGGCGCTCCGAGGCGGTACAGCTCTTCGTCGAGCGCGCCCGGCGGCAGGTGCCTGATTTCGAGTTGACTGCGGCCCGCGCGGCGGTGGTCGCCGACGTATGCGTTCATCTCGACGGCATTCCCCTGGCACTGGAATTGGCAGCCGCTCGTGTCCGCACTTTATCGGTCGAGCAGATCCGTGCCCATCTGCACGATCGCTTCAAGCTTCTCACCGGCGGTTCCCACATGGCGTTGCCGCGCCAACAGACGCTGCGAGCAACCCTTGATTGGAGTTTCGACCTCCTGGGCGAACAGGAGCGCGCAGTGCTGCGACGGTTGGCGGTCTTCGCCGGCGGCTTCACCTTGGAGGCTGCTTCGGCCGTCACTTGTGAGAAGACGATGGATGAATTCGCGGTGATCGACCTGCTCTCCCAACTCGTCGCGCGCTCGCTGGTCGTTGCCGATACCAGCAGCGGTAGCGCGCGCTACCGCCTGCTCGAGACGACTCGCGCCTATGCGCTGGAAAAGCTCGCCGAATCGGGAGAGACCGACGCGATCCGACGGGTGCATTCTCAGTACTTTCGCGATCGGTTCGAGCGCGCATATGACGACTGGCTGCGCATGCGTGATGGCGACTGGCGCGCCATCTACCTGCCGGAGCGCGACAACGTTCGAATTGCGCTCGACTGGGCGCTCGGTGCCGCTGACGATCCCGCGATCGGCATTGCGCTCGCCGGCGCCTCGGGAGCGCTGTGGGCGGAATCATCGCTTCTCAGCGAGGGTCGGCGGCGCCTTGAGGCCGCAGTTGCACAAGTGGAATCCCGCACCTCGAACGTGGACCAGGCGCGGCTGTGGCTCTGGCTCGGATCGCTGCAAAGGCACGCCACGCCGGTCCAAGCGATGGCCCTCTTGGAACGGGCCGTCGACCTGTATCGTCGGCTTGGAACCCCCCCGGCACTCGGTCACTCCCTCGTGCGCCTGGGTGCCATGCTGGCGCAGTTGGGACGGTTCGAGGAGTCTGCACGCGCTTTGGCGGAAGCGTTCCAAGTGCTGGAACATGCGGGGCAGAAAAAGATCCTCGGCGCCTACTTTGCCGAGCTCGGGACGCTGACAGTGCTTGCCGGCGACCCGGCCGGCGCGCGGAAGCACCTCGAAAAAGCGTTGTCGCTCTACCGCGATACAGGGTCTGAGTCCGCGGCGCTCGCCGTCCTCGGTTCGCTCGCAGATATGACTTGGGCGCTCGGCGATCTCGACGCGGCGCTGGCTGCCTCGGTCGAGACAGTCGAGCGGCTGCGCCAGTCGCCGCTGGCTCGACAATACGTCTTTGGAGTCTCTCTCATCAACCTGGCGGGCCTGCGCACCGAACGAGGCGAGCTCGACGAAGCACTGGCTGCCGCAAGGGAAGGCCTGCCGTTGCTCCATGATGCAGGTATCGCGTGGAACGCGCTGGATCACCTCGCTCTGCGTGCGGCGTTGGCGGGCAAGCTTGCAGACGCTGCGCGTCTCACCGGATTTGTCGATTCGGCACACATTGCGAAAGAAGCCATACGCCAACCCAATGAAATGCGCGCGCATGCTCGGGTGCAGACGTTGCTGCGCGAGAAACTCGGCCCCGACGAACTCCAGCGTCTGAACGAGGAAGGTGCCAGGATGAGCGAAGACGAAGCCTGTCGACTGGCGCTGAAAGAGTGATTGTCGAGCTTGAAAGCGGAATCACCGCCTATCTCCGCTGTGCAATGCAGGCACCCGCAAGTGGCTGCAGGCAAGCGAATTCCGCTTAGGGTCGTTCTGCGACCATCGGCAAGCAGGTCGAGCGCGATTGGTAAGACGTGTTCGCAGTGGAGCTCGCAAGCGTGCACGGATTCTGTCATCCTTTGTTGGAGTTGCGTGCTGTGCTTGCCGCGACGATCAGCGACATACTCCGAGGGGTTTGGCGGTGATCCGCTTGTAACACATCATGTTCTTGCTACCGAGCCGTACCTTGAGCGTTCCTGCAATGGCGTCGGGACCTGACTGCCATCTCGCGTCTCCGGTGGTGCGCCATGTCCGTTCCCGGTCGCCGCAGAACTGTCCCGTGAGCGGCGTTCGCGTCAGCGCGCCGGAGCGCCACCACGGGACTCCGCTTTCAAGTGGTAATGTTGGTAAATACAAACTGAACCTGTTCCTCTACTCCAGACTTTACTGAAGAAACTTTCAAATTAAACGTGTCCCCATAAAAAGGATTTGCACCTATTTTTGTTGAAGCCAAGACTATACATTCAGTCACCATTCCGTGAATTAAGCTATCCAGCGCTAAGTCAATTAGTGTTGTTGGTGTAAACCACGAGACTATCAATCCACTATCGAGGGATATGAAGTTTGATATGTCTGTGTAGGTTCCTTGAGCATTCTGGAAGCATAAAAAAGATGCCGAACATCGACCCACACTGTTCTTATCGTCGCCCTCAACATAAATCTTTGCGATGCCCGCTAAATATTGTGTAGCAGTCGTCGTATTTTGAAGATGGGGGTGATTGAATTTAACTGGAGCCGCAGGAATTTCAACAAGGCTTTGTATAAAGTCGCCTACCTTCAAGAAATATGTCGGGAAAGCGGGAAGAACCTCGGCCCTCGCCTGCGCAACCACCGGCGCGATCATCGGCACCTGGGCGAGCGCAATTCCCGTCGTGGCAAAGGCCGTCAACATCTGCCGGCGCGTGACGTTGGGGCAGGCCGAGGTCGTGTTCAAGGCATACGCTTGCTGCCGCTGGTCGATCACGCGCGGCCTATCGCCGCCGGGTGCCATGGCTGCAGTCGTTCTTTTGCGTGGATTCTCCATATCACTCTCCTCTTCGCAATTGAGAATAGCCCGATATAAACCGGGATTTCCGATATCAGCGGTTCAACGACTTATTGGTAGTGAGCAGCCGTGAGGGGCGGCATGGAGCTCGGCAGCAGAACAGTTTGCGCCCAACTGGGGGAAATGGATACAAGTGAATGACTGCTGTTGCATAACGAGACAGGCCGCTCAGGGTCGATAAACGCCCGTCGCTCGAGACCAACATGAGACTCCTTTCACCGAACAAAGGAGTGATGGATACATCAACGCGGACTACTGGGCGCGTTACGCCGTGGAACAAAGGCAAGCTGCTCGGCCAGAAACCGCCGCTGAAGCTGAAGGAGATCTGGGCTATCCGGATTCGGTTGCAACT
>VBCY01000106.1 GCA_005882995.1 Betaproteobacteria bacterium | reverse complement strand
ATCGAGAAACAGAGGCGAGCCGATCTGGGATGTCATGGCGCGCTATCTGCGTGCCCAGAAAACCGTGACGCCGCGCAAGCTCAACCTGCCGAAAGTAATCGGAGTCGAGGGAAATTCCGGGATCGCGTAAGTCGCGCTTCCTAGGTGACCGTGACGCGCGCGAACCTGCGCTTGCCCGCCTGCACCACGACGGTTCTGCCCGGTCCGATGATGAGCGACTTGTCGGCAATGACTTCGCCATCGATTTTGAGGCCACGCTGCTCGATCAGGCGTTGCGCTTCCGAGGTGCTCGCGGTGAGTCCTGCCTGCTTGCACAATTGTGGCAACGCCAGCCCGCGGCCGTTGCTGTGAAGGGTGACCGAGAGCATGTCTGCCGGTACCGCATGATCTCGAAACCGCGCGTCGAAGTCGGCGAGCGCGGCTTCCGCGGCCTGTCGGGAATGGAAGCGCGCGACAATCTCCTGCGCAAGCATGACCTTAGCCTCCCGGGGGTTGCGTCCCTCGGCGCATTCGCGTTTCAGCGCAGCAATTTCGCCCTGCGAGCGGAACGACAGCAGCTCATAGTAGCGCCACATCAGCTCGTCGGAGATCGACAGCAGCTTGCCGAACATGTCGTTGGGCGGCTCGGTGATGCCGACATAATTATCGAGTGACTTGGACATCTTGTTGACGCCGTCGAGGCCCTCGAGCAGCGGCAGCGTCAGGACGCATTGCGGCTCCTGGCCGTAGTGGCGTTGCAGCTCACGGCCGACCAGCAAGTTGAATTTCTGATCAGTGCCGCCGAGCTCGACATCGGCCTTGAGAGCCACCGAGTCGTAGCCTTGCGCGAGCGGATACAGAAACTCGTGCACGGCGATAGGCAATCCGTCGCGATAGCGGGTCGCGAAATCCTCTCGCTCCAGCATGCGCGCGACGGTGTACTTCGCGGCCAGGCGTACAACACCATCGGCACCCAATGCGGAGAGCCACCTGGAATTGAACGCAACTTCGGTCTTTTCCCGATCCAGGATCAAAAAGACCTGGTCGGTGTAGGTCTTGGCGTTGGCGTCGAGCTCTTCGCGAGTAAGCGGCGGACGCGTGACATTACGTCCTGTGGGGTCGCCAATCATCCCTGTGAAGTCACCGACCAGGAAGATGATGTGATGACCAAGCTCCTGGAGTTGCCTCAGTTTGTTGAACTGAATGGTGTGACCCAAATGCAGGTCGGGACGGGTCGGATCGAACCCTTCCTTGATCCGCAGAGGCTTGCCGCGCCTCAACTTGTCGAGCAGCTCGGCTTCGACGATCAATTCATCGGCGCCGCGCTTGAACACGCTGAGCTGGTGGTCGAGGTCGGAAGTCATCCGGTAGGCGTCTGCTACAATCCGCCCCGACGCCAGAGAGTCGAATCCGGCATTGGACGAATCGATTTGAGCGAGTTGCGAATTCTAGCGCAAAGATTGTCAACGCTTGCCGGCAGGCCGTTGGCCAGCCGGCTTGCAGCGACGGCGTTGCTCATGGGCGCGGGCATCGTTGCGGCATTCGGGTTTGCGCCCGATACGCTGCTGCCGGCTGTCCCCACGCACAATCTATCGCGCCACCTGGCGCTGCCTGCTCTGACGGCCCCAGCGCCAACGGAGGGCTACTGGCGCGAAGAACGCATCCAGCGAGGAGATACCGTCGGAGCGGTCCTGGCGCGCCTTTCGGTGATCGATCCCGTGGCGCTTGGATTTCTTCGCAGCGATGGTCGTGCGAGACCGCTGTATCAACTCAAGCCGGGAAAGTCCCTGCGTGTGCACATCGATGACGATGGCCGGCTCATCTCGCTCTCCTATCTCGCTGCAGATGGAGGACTGCTTGCCATCGACCGGGTCGGTGAAAATTTTGTCACCCGCACCGTTGCGCCACAGGCCGCCGTTCGCGTGGAATTGCGCGCGGGCGAGATACACTCATCGCTGTTCGCGGCCGCGGATGCGACCGGCCTGCCCGATTCAGTTATCTTGCAGATCGCCGAGGTGTTCTCCGGCGAAATCGACTTCCTGCACGACCTGCGTCGCGGCGATCGCTTCTCGGTCGTCTACGAGACGCGTGATATCGACGGGCATTCCTTTGGCGCCGGCAGGATCCTCGCAGCCGAATTCGTCAACAAGGGCGTTGCCTACCGGGCTTTTCTGTGGCGGTCGAACGACGGGAGCGAAGGCTATTACACGGAAGACGGCAAGAGCGTGAGGCGGGCCTTTCTCCGCTCTCCGGTTGCGTTCAGTCGTGTGACTTCGGGGTTTTCCCTGGCACGTTTTCATCCGTTTCTGCAGACTTGGCGTGCGCACAAGGGTGTCGATTTTGCGGCGCCGGCGGGAACGCCGGTGCACGCGGCGGGCGACGGACAGGTCGCGGTGGCGGCGCGACAAAACGGTTACGGCAACGTCGTGATCGTGCGTCATCCGGGCACGTATTCGACGGTATATGCCCACTTGTCACGCTTCGCCCCCGGTGTCAAAACGGGTGCGCGCATCTCACAAGGCGATGTCATCGGCTTCGTCGGCCAGACAGGATGGGCGACCGGCCCGCACCTGCATTATGAGTTTCGGGTGAATGATGTTCAGCACAATCCGCTGACGATTGCACTTCCCAATGCCCAGCCGGTTCCGGTTGCGGACAGGGCTGCGTACCTGCGGCACTCGGCTCCGCTCGCGGCCCAGCTCGCGCTCGGCCGTGACACGACGCTCGCCGGAGCGGATTAGCAGCGAACGGGGCTTAACTGAAGTGGAAGCCGAGCTCTACATCGGGCTCATGTCGGGCACGAGTGTCGACGGCATCGATGCCGTCTTGGCCGATTTCAACATGCCGCCCTGTCGCACACTCGCGCATGCGCATGTGGGTTTCGATCGCGACCTGCACGCTGAGCTGACGCAACTGCAGCGCAAAGGCACGGACGAGCTGCACCGCGCCGCGCTGGCCGCCAACGCGCTGATGGATTGCTGCGAGACGGCCGTTTCCGCGTTGTTGCTCTCGGCGCGAATCGATGCAAGGCAGGTCGCTGCGGTCGGCTTGCACGGCCAGACTGTTCGCCATCGTCCGGATCTGGGCTACACGACGCAGCTTGCCAATCCTGCCCGCCTTGCGGAAGCGACGGGCATGACGGTCGTCGCCGATTTTCGAAGCCGCGACGTCGCGGCGGGCGGGCAGGGCGCGCCGCTGGTTCCGGCCTTCCATGCAGCACTCTTTGGTTTGCCCGACCGGCACCGCGTAATCGTCAATATCGGCGGGATTGCCAATTTGACCGATTTGCCACCAGCGGGAACGGTGCTCGGCTTCGATACGGGGCCAGGCAACACGCTGCTCGACGCCTGGTGCGAGCGCCACACCGATCAGCCCTTCGATCGAGGCGGCGCATGGGGCGCGCGCGGCAGGGTCATCGGCGGGCTGCTCAGCGCACTCGAGCAGGAACCTTATTTCGCAATGCCGCCGCCCAAGAGTACAGGACGCGACCGGTTTCACCTCGGCTGGCTGGAGCGGCACCTGAAATCGTCGTTCGCTCCAGTCGATGTGCAGAGGACACTGGTAGCCCTGACTGCAAGGACAATCGGCGCGTCAATTGAGGCTCATTGTGCACGCGCCACCGAGGTGCTGGTCTGCGGCGGTGGAGCGTACAACGTGACGCTGATGGCCGATCTTGCGGCCGCGGTGCAACCCCGGACCGTATCGTCCACCGCAACTCAAGGAATCGCCGTCAATGAGGTCGAGGCGCTGGCTTTCGCATGGCTCGCGCGCGAAACCATGGCCCACCGCCCTGGCAACCTTCCGGCCGTCACTGGAGCGCGAGGCTCACGCGTGCTGGGTGCGATTTATCGCGCTTAGCTCCTACAAAAGACAACGGGGGCTTCGCGCCCCCGTGGTTGCGTCGGACCAAAGCCCGGTTTTCAGGGCGAGAACGAAGACCCGCAGCCGCAAGTCGAGGTTGCGTTCGGGTTCTTGATCACAAACTGGGCGCCCTCCAGTCCTTCGGTGTAGTCGATTTCCGCGCCGACGAGGTATTGATAGCTCATTGGATCGATCAGCAGCGTCACTCCGTTCTTTTCCATCGCCGTATCGTCTTCATTGACGGCCTCGTCGAAGGTGAAGCCGTACTGGAATCCAGAGCAACCTCCACCGCTCACGAAGACCCGCAGCTTCAGTTCCGGGTTGCCTTCCTCATCGATAAGCGTGCGCACCTTCGCTGCCGCCGCGTCGGTGAAAACCAGCGGGGCTGGCATTTCAGTCATTGCGTTCATAGCGTACTCCTGGTTCGCTGACCATTGATTATCGGATGAGCCGGTTGCCGGGTCAAACGCGTGCCAGTTACCCTCCGGAAGCCCGTTTCAGCTCCACGACCGAAGCAGTTTCGAGCTCGGCGTGAGCAAGCTTACCCTCGACGATGGCGCCGACATGCATTTCCAGCGATCGATAAAGCACATCTCCATGGACCCGCGCCTTGGCTTGCAGTTCCAGGTAATCATTGGCAGTCACCGGACCGTTGACCGTGCCATTGATCACCACATGCGAGACACGGATTTCACCATCGACCCGGGCCTGTTCGCTGATCACCAACGTTCCCGGCTGACCGTCGACAGCGGCCACCCGCCCTTTGACCGCACCGTCGATCCGCAGTCCGCCGCTGAAAATGACATCGCCCTGAACGGTCGTCCCCGCGCCGATCAGACTGTCGATGCGCTTTTGCGGCTGTCGTGACTTCTTGCGTTCGAACATGGCTTCTCCTCAGGAGAGATTCAAGTTCCGTGTCGCCTTGGGCGCTGTCTGGCCCGATTCGAGGACCTTGGCCTGCAAGCTGCGCAGCTCGCTTCCGGGCGGAACACGAAGGGTGCCTTCGATGCGTTGATAATACTTGAACTTGAGCTTGAGCGTCGCCGCCGCATCGGGCTGGTCATCGGGCAGCGCAATGGTCGTCATCCGGCCACTCGAAATAAGACCCGCCTGCAATGTGAGTTCGCCCGCGAAATCATCGATCGGATTCCCTCCGCGCACGACCAGCAGGCTGAAGTGGTACGCATCGTCACGTTCTCGCTCCGCGCTCAAACGCTGGATCGCAATCGTTCCCTCTTTTCCGGTGTCGCTGAAGAGCTTCTGGAGGAAAGCGAGCTCCTCCTTGATCTGGGTGTTCTCGCCCTGCAGTTCCAGCGCCTGCTTGGACAGCGTCGACTGCGCGCCGCGCGTGACGTTGAGATCACTCTCCAGTTCCGAGACCCTGACCCGCAATCTTGCATTTTCGCTTTTGGCCTGGGTGAGCTCGCTCTCCAGACGCGCCTGCTGCTCGGCGACCGCGCTGCTGTTGAAGCCTCCAAGCAGCTGACCGAAGTCGAAGCCCCACCACCACATGCCCGCGACCAGACCCACCAATATTACGAGAGCCGGTAGCTTCCATCTCCAGGATAAGTGCGCACGCACCGCCATGCGCGGGGCGCTGATACCGAAGGTCTGGCGCAGCCGGCGCCCGAGCACCCGCAGGCTCATCACGGTCAAGGCAGGACCGGCGGTGCCGTAAGTCCCGTTGTCTCCGGCAGGCCGAACATCAGGTTCATGTTCTGCACCGCCTGACCGGCGGCGCCCTTGACGAGATTGTCCTCGACTGCCAGCACCACCACCGTATCACCGCCTTGGGGCCGGTGCACCGCGATCCGGCATACATTCGACGCTCGCACCGAGCGCGTCTCCGGGTGGCTGTCCGGCGGCATGACGTCGACAAAGGGTTCTCCCGTGAAACGCCGTTCGAACAGCGCTTGCACGTCGGTGCTCGGATCGGTCAGGCGTGCGTAGAGCGTGGCATGAATGCCGCGGATCATCGGCGTGAGATGGGGCGTGAAAACAAGTGTGACCGGCGTTGCGGAACAACCATTGAGTCCCTGCACAATCTCCGGATGGTGACGATGCCCGGCGACGTTATAGGCCTTGAAGTTATCCGATGCCTCGGCAAGCATGAGTCCCAGCTCGTTTTTGCGTCCGGCCCCGGATACGCCTGACTTGGCGTCGGCGATCAAGTGCGCTGTGTCGACAATGCCGCCTTCAACCAATGGCAGGAAGCCAAGCTGGATCGCTGTCGGATAACAGCCCGGATTGCCGACGATTCGCGCCTCCCTGATGGCTGCGCGGTGCATCTCCGGAAGGCCGTACGCGGCTTCCGCGAGTAGATCATGACAGGCATGAGGCATCTTGTACCAGCGTTCAAACTCCGCAGCGTTTTTCAGACGAAAGTCGGCCGCCAGGTCGATGATCCTGACGCCGGCGTCGACGAGCTCCCGCGCCTGCGCCATGGCAACGCCATGCGGAGTCGCGAAAAAAACCACGTGGCAGGCTCGCAGATCCGCTTTGGCCGGATCGCTGAAGCGAAGTTCTCCGATGGCGCCCTGGCCACGCAGGCTTGGGAACATGGCGTTGACCGCGGTGCCCGCTTCCGTGCGCGAAGTGATGACGCAGACGTTCGCGTGAGGATGCATCGCGAGCAGCCGCAGCAACTCCACGCCGGTGTAGCCGGTGCCGCCCACGATGCCCACGTTGATTCGGGGTGTCTGCATTGGATGGATTCTAGCACCGCTGCACCCCCCTATGACGATGGCATAGGAGCCAAAGGGCGGGGTCAAAACGCCAAGGCCGCCTCACGGCGGCCTTGGTCGGCGAAGCTTAGCGCTTCGAGAACTGTTTCCGGCGGCGCGCCTTGTGCAATCCAACCTTCTTGCGTTCGACCTCGCGCGCATCTCGAGTGACCAGCCCGGCTTTGGACAAAGTCGGCTTGAGCTGAGTATCGTAGTCGATCAACGCCCTTGTCACCCCATGGCGCACGGCTCCCGCCTGTCCGGATTCTCCTCCACCATGGACGTTGACCATGATGTCGAAGGTCGCTTCGTGATTAGTGAGCTTCAGGGGTTGCCGGACGACCATGCGGCCCGTCTCCCGGGTGAAGAACTCGTCGACGGGTTTTTCGTTGACTACGAACTTACCCGATCCCTGTTTAATGAACACCCGGGCAACCGCGCTTTTGCGCCGGCCCGTGCCGTAGTAGTAGCTTCCGATCATGGATGAACTTTTGCGAGGCTAGACTTCGAGGTTTTTGGGTTGCTGGGCCGCGTGCGGATGGCTGGACCCCGCATAGTACTTAAGCTTCTTCAGCATAGCGTAACCGAGAGGTCCTTTGGGAAGCATGCCCTTTACTGCTTTTTCCAGGGCTCGGCCGGGGAATCGCTGTTGCAATTGCGTAAAGTTGACAGTGCGTACGCCACCCGGGTAACCACTGTGACGATGATATAGCTTGCCCTCCGCCTTGTTTCCGGTGACCTTTATCTTGTCGACGTTGGTGACGACGATGAAGTCGCCGGTGTCGATATGGGGCGTGTAAATCGGCTTGTGCTTGCCGCGCAGACGGTGCGCAATCGCGCTGGCGAGCCTGCCCAGCACCTTGTCGCTCGCATCGATGACATACCAGTCCCGAGCGACATCGCGGGGCCGGGCGGAATAGGTTTTCATGGACAAAGTGGTGCTTCGAGGCAATTTTGCAAAGTCTTGGATGATATTACGCATTGGCTTGGGCTGTCAAACCACGAAGCCACGGCAAAGTACCCCGTCTTCAGCAGGCAAAGTTTGGGACGGGGGGCCTCGGTGCTTCAGCCAAAAAAAAGCGCGGTCCGAGGACCGCGCGAGGATTCCACCATAGGAGGAGAATGGAGGAATGGGTCCGCGGTGGAAAAGGAGGAGATTTCCGAACCACAGACGCTTCAATCATGGCATAGTGCACTGCACAACGCAAGTGATTTTTGCAGTGCAATATGAGTTGACGTCCTAGACAAAACTTTTATGGGGCCCAACCTTGTGCGTGGCCCAACTATCCTTAGCGAGACTCCGCGTGAAGACAAGAATCCGTTGGAGTGAAGGGGTGAGCTTCGTGGCGGAAACCGGAAGCGGCCACGCGCTTGTCCTGGACGGATCTCCAGAAGCAGGTGGCCGCAATCTGGGCCCGCGCCCCATGGAGCTGGTGCTGGCAGGCACGGCAGCGTGCACCGCGTTCGATGTGGTCTGGATCCTGAAAAAGGCTCGCCAACCGATCCAGGACTGCGTCGTGGAGGCGCACGCGGAGCGCGCTCCCCAAGACCCGAAGGTATTCACGCGCATCCACCTGGTCTACCGGATCAGTGGTCCCGCCCTTAACAGCGCTCAGGTCGAGCGGGCGGTCAAACTTTCGAAGGAAAAGTACTGCTCGGCAACGCTGATGCTGGCCAAGACCGCGGAGATCAGCTTCGAAATCGTTCTCGATGGGAAGGTAGGCGCGACAGAGCGTACGTCCTAGACCCCCCGCCCCCCTTTATCGCCGCAGCATATCGCCCACGGCGCAGGCAATCACCAGCGTCGCCCGTCGAAGGTCGTCGAGAGCAAGATTCTCGTCCGGTCGCTTGGCGTTGGATTCCTCAATGGTCTTTGGGCCCGCCCCATACATGACGACCGGTATGCCGTGCTCGCCGTAGAGGCGAGCGTCGGCATACAGTGGCGTGCCGGACGCAGGGATATCCTCGCCGAAGATGCGTCGTCCATGGCGCTGAATCGCCGCTACCAGTTTTTCATGCCCGGGAAGCGGCTTGAGGGCACGAGCCAGGAGCAGCCGGCGCACATCGACGCGGATACCGTCGTAGCCGGCAATCGCCCGATCGATGAGTGAGCGCAGGCCCGCTTCCACCGGGACCGGATCTTCTTCGGGCGTCATTCGCCGATCGATTTTCAGCGTGAGCCGATCAGGCACTACGTTGGTATTGATGCCGCCACGCATGAGGCCAACGATCATGGTCGGATGATCGATGCCGGGCACTCCCGACTTCTGCGCCTTCAGCGCATCAGCTTCGGCGTAGATGGCATTGAGGATAGCGTTCCCCGCACGGAACGCATCGCGACCGGTTTCTGGCATGGCGCCGTGGCCCGATTTGCCGTGCACCGTTAGCTCCAGTTGCAGGCAGCCGTTGTGTGCCGTGACCACCGCGTAGCTGAAGCTCGCCGCAATCGCATAATCCGGTCGGGTCAACTCTTGAGTCAGGAGAAAGCCGGGTCCAGCAAGCCCGCCGAATTCTTCGTCGTACGTGAAATGCAGCTCCACCGCGCCGTACAGCCGCCCCCCCTCTGTCGACGCACGCAGCGCCGCCAAGGCATAGCTGTAGCTCGCGATATCCGATTTCGATACGGCGACGCCCCGCCCATACATTCGGCCGTTTTCGACAACGCCTTCGTAGGGAGGCTTGGTCCATCCTTCCCCCGGTGGAACGACGTCGCCGTGGGCGTTGAGCGCGATGGTCGGCCCTCCATCGCCAAAGCGATGGCGAATGATGAGATTGGTAACGCTTTGCATCCCGTATCCGCGGAGAAAAGATTCCGGGACGGGATGACGCTCTACGCTGAAATCGAGGCTTGTAAGCAGCGCCGCCGCTTTTTCGGCCGCGGCCGCGTTGTCACCAGGTGGAGTGTCGGACGGAACACGCACCAGCTCGCGCAGAAAATCGACCTGTTCCGGATGGTGCGCATCGATCCAGCGGGCGAGCTCGTCGTCGAGATTCACGGCTGTGCCAGCTCCTGGAATCGATGCGCAGCTGAGCGGCTACGCCGTGCCTTGCTTCGACGCGAATGCCGCGGCATCGAAATGCTCAAAGAAGTGCAGCAGCACCGAGGTTGCTATTTCGGCGTCGTCCGCAGTCATCGTCTCGTCGGGATGATGGCTGATGCCGTTGTTGCCGCAGCGCACGAAAAGCATCGCCATCGGGCAAATCGGCGGGAAAACCATGGCGTCGTGGCCGGCGCCGCTCGCAAGATGCCGTACGGCGATGCCCTGCTCTGCAATCGCTTTCGCGAGCTGGTCTTGCAGATCGGCATCGCACGGTGCTGCATCGGCGGAATAGACGGGCGATACAATCACGCTGGAGCCGCGCCGTTCGGCAATCTTCTGGAATTCTCTTCCGAACGCTTCCACCGCCTCGCGCCACAGCGCATTTTCTCCCGAGCGCACATCGACGCTGAATTCGACGTCCTGGGGGATGACGTTGATGGCTCCCGGCAGAACGCTCAACTTGCCGACAGTGCCCACCAGAGCGCGCCGCGACTCGCAGTAGCGTTCCACGAACAGGATCATCTCCGCCGCTGCACAGAGGGCGTCGCGGCGGCTGCCCATCGGCACTGTTCCGGCATGGCCTGCAAGGCCCGCTACGGCGACGCGTAGTCGCGCAGCTCCGGTAATTGCAGTGACCACGCCGACCGGGAGCCCTTCGTTGAGCAATACCGGGCCCTGTTCGATGTGGGACTCGACATAAGCGGCCAGTTTTCCGCGACGGTTGAGCGCAGGCCAGGCTTCGGCATCTCCCCCAAACTCTTCGATCGCGCTGCGCAGGCTCACACCGCGCTCATCGGTTTTGTCCAACCAGGATGGCTCGAAACTCCCGGCGATCGCCCTGCTGCTCATCAGCGCCGTGCCGAAGCGCACGCCTTCCTCGTCTCCGAGGCCCACGACTTCTAGGGTGTAGGGCAGGCGCTTGCCGCGGGCTTTCAGGTCCTTGATGCAGGCGATTGCGCTAATGATGCCGAACAAGCCGTCGTACTTTCCCGCGTTGCGAACACTGTCCTGATGCGATCCCGTCATCACAACCGGTGCCGCGGCATCGGCAGCCGGGTAACGGCCGACGATGTTGCCGAGCGCGTCGAAAGACGCGCTCATGCCTGCGCTTCGCATGAGTCCGATGAGATATTCTCAGCGCCGAATTTCATCGCGCGTTCCTGCGGACAGGGCTTCGTTCTCGGGATCGATCAACACGGCGCGGAAGTCGTTGACGTTGGTGAGGGTGGGTCCGGTGATGACCGAATCGCCGAGCGTTTGAAAGAAGCCATGCCCGTCATTGTCGGCGAGACTGTTTTTCGGACGGATGCCTTTTGCCCACGCTCGATCGAGCGTGTCGGGGAATACCACGGCGCCGGCGATTTCCTCTTGTCCGTCGACACCGTCGGTATCCCCTGCGATAGCATATACGCCCGGCTCGCCGTTGAGTGCTATGGCGAGCGACAACAGAAACTCCACATTGCGCCCGCCGCACCCGTGCCCGCGCACGGTTACGGTCGTCTCGCCTCCGGAAATCAATGCGCACGGCGGGGCCAACGGCTGGCGCCGTCGGGCAACCTGCAGCGCGATTCCAGCCATGACTATGCCGACATCGCGCGCTTCACCCTCGATAGCGTCGCCCAGAATCGCCGAGGCAAACCCGGCTTGCTCGCTGATGCGCGCCGCTGCCTCCAGCGCCATTTGCGGTGTCGCGATGAGCCGCGTTTCGCTTCGCGCGAGCCGGAAGTCGCCGGGCTTTACCGTCTCGCCCTCGCCTGATTCGAGCAGCTTTCGAACGCTGGCAGGCACATCGACGGTGTAGCGCCGGATCACCTCGAGCGCGTCGGAACAGGTGGTCGAATCGGCGACGGTGGGACCCGACGCGATGTCGCAGGGATTGTCACCGGGAACGTCTGAGATCAAGAGCGTTACGACGCGCGCGGGATGGCATGCCGCGGCCAAGCGACCGCCCTTGATCGCGGAAAGGTGTCGCCGCACGCAGTTCATTTCACTGATGGTGGCACCGGAGGTGAGCAGGGCGCGACTGACCGTCTGCTTGTCGTCGAGCGAAAGTCCCTTGGCCGGCGATGCCAGAAGGGACGAGCCCCCGCCGGAGATCAATGCAACGACGAGATCGTCGGCAGAGAGCCCTCGAACGAGATTTTGAATGCGAGTAGCGGCGGCCATACCGGCCGCGTCGGGGACCGGATGCGCTGCCTCGACAATCTCGATGCGCTCGCAGGAAACAGCGTAGCCGTAGCGCGTGACGACCAAACCGCTGACTGCGCCGGGCCAATGATCCTCGAAGGCCTTCGCCATCGCCGCCGAAGCCTTGCCGGCGCCGACGACGATCGTCCGGCCTGTCGGAACGGCGGGTAAATGCACCGGCAGGCACAGCGCGGGTTGCGCCGCGCTGATCGCAGCATCGAACATCCGGCGCAAAAGCTCGCGCGGCGCGCGCATGGGGGTGCTCGCTGGGTCAGCGCGCGACCGGCCTGTGGCCGATCTCGAAGTTAGCGCGCTTCTCGCCGACGGCGGCGGTGACCCCTTCGTGCTCGACCGCGTGCACTGCGGCGTCGATGGCTCTCATCCTGGACATAGGGTTCCTCGAAGGAATCTGATCGATATCAAGCGCTTTCAAGCAGCGCCGCGAGTCTCAAGCGCGCAATCTTGGCTATTTCCTCCAGGCATCGATCGAATTCGACTTGGCGAGCGCTTTCATAGCGCGTCGCAAGTGCAGTCAGAATCTCTGCCTTGGAGCGGCCCTTCACCGCCATGACGAAAGGAAAACCGAACCGCTCCCGATAAGCACGATTCCTCGCGCGCAGCTCGTCCAATTCGTCGGGAGTGCAACGATCGAGACCTGCCGAGCTTTGCTCGTTCGTCGATTCGGCGGTCAGTGAGCCTGCCCGGGCCTCTGCACCCGCGAGCTCGGGATGCGCGCAGATCAGCGCCAGTTTTTGTTCCTCAGAGGCGTTGGCGAGGACTTCGATCAGTGCCTGATGCAGCGCATCGACCGAGGCAAAAGGGCGCGCTTTCCAGGCGCCTTTGGCAACCCATGGCGAGTGCTCGAAAATGCCGGCAAGCCGGTGCGTGAACGCTTCCCTCGGCAGCGCTGAAAGGGAGGCCAGCGTTGTTCTGCGTCCCTCGGTTGAGCTCGCGTTCTGCAGCGCCGAGAAAGGATGGTGCGCGATCCAGTGGCGGGCAATGTCGAGGCGGCGGCAGACCCACACGCCATCGTGCGCCTCCATGTGATCGAGAAAGCGCTGCAAGGCTCGAAAGCGTCCCGGACGGCCCAGCAGGCGGCAATGCATGCCAACTGACATCATCTTTGGAGACTCGGCCCCTTCGGCGTAGAGCACATCGAAGGCATCACGCAGGTACGTAAAGAAGTGATCCCCCGTATTGAATCCCTGCGCGGTGGCAAAGCGCATGTCATTGGTGTCCAGCGCATAGGGGACCACGAGGTGAGGAATGTCGCGACCGTCATCGGTCCGAACAACGGTCCAGAATGGCAGATCATCGCCGTAATAGTCCGAATCATAGAGAAATCCGCCGTGCTCTACGACCAGGCGGCGCGTGTTTGGACTGTCCCGGCCCGTGTACCAGCCGAACGGTGCTGAACCCGTGAGGCGCCGAATGGTCTGCACGGCCTGACGCATGTGATCGGCTTCCGTAGCCTCATCGATGTTCTGGTAATGGATCCATCGCCAGCCATGAGCGGCGATTTCGTGTCCCGCCTCGACAAAGGCCTGGGTAAGATCGGGATGGCGCTCGAGCGCCATGGCGACGCCGAATACCGTGAGCGACAGGGCTCGCCGTTCGAACTCGCGCAAGATGCGCCAGACGCCGGCACGCGAGCCATACTCGTACACCGATTCCATGCTCAGGTGCCGAGCCGGATACGCTTCGGCGCCGATGATTTCCGAAAGGAAGCGCTCGGAGTGCGAATCGCCATGCAGGACCGAGCTCTCGCCACCTTCCTCATAATTGAGCACGAACTGCACAGCCAATTTCGCGCCGTTCGGCCAACGCGCGTGCACCGGATCACGGCCGTAGCCGACGAGATCGCGAGGGTAGCGCGTGATGTTCAAGGGGATTTGTGCCGTCAGCTGGGACGGATACCCAGAATCTGGCCGAGATCGGCGTCGCGCTTTTCGGTTCCCTGCAGGTCGAGACGTGCCAGCAATGCGCCGAGGTGAGCGTGCATCATGTTCACTGCGCGCTGCGCATCGCCCGCGGCCAGGGCATCCAATAGCTGCGAGTGCTCGTCAGTGCTGCACACGTTCTCAGCACCAGAACCCTGATATGCGAGGACGACCAGCGGAGTGCGCGAGACAAGCTGGTCGAGGAACTCTGCCAGCACGGCGTTTCCTGCCATGCGCGCGAGAACCCGGTGGAATTCCACTGATAACTTGAGGCCCTGGCGAGCGTCGCCTCGCTGGTAGGCATCGAGCTCACTTCGCACCAACGCGCGCAATTCACGCAATTGTTCGCGCGTGAGCTTCCCCGCGAGCGCGTTGACGATCGCCCCCTCGATCGCCGAGCGTGCGGCGAAGAGGTCGCGGCTCTCATCGACCGTCGGGCTCGCCACCACCGCTCCTCGGTTGGGACGCAGCTCGACGAGACGCGTGTGCGCGAGCCGGCCAAGCACCTTGCGAATGACTGCTCGCGTTACGCCAAAAAGCTCTGCGAGCGCCACTTCCTTGAGCTTGGTGCCTGGCGAAAGACGGTGGTCGAGCACAGCCTCGTGGATGGTGGCGTAGATGCGAGCGTCGATGCTGGTCTTGCTTCCGTCAGCTGAGGCCGACGGCCGTGCATCGTGCTTCGGGCTGCCGTGCTCAGGACGGCGGAGGGGACGGGCAAGCGCCATGTCGGCAGACAGTTCTGGCGAAAGATTGTACACAAGTCGCGGAAATTTTGTGAACAGTTTTAGCGGGCGACGCAGTCGCCATTGGGAGCGGGCGTGCGCAGCTTCAGCATGCGCAACAACCAGAGAACGGCTGTCGCCGCCAGCAGATGCTTCAACGTGTGCCCGCTCATGATGCCGCCGGTTGCATTGAAGATGGCGTGATCGAAATATTCTGCCACCTTGGCCAACGCATACAGCATCGCGGCACCAAGGAGATCGTTGCTCCGCGTGTACCGCGGCGGGAAGAGCAGGATCATCACCAGAATCACCAGGGCGGAGCCGAACTGAACCGCGCCATAGGGATTCAAGTTCTCAACACCGTGAGCCGCGGTCCAGCGCCAGTATCCCACGCTGGCGGCTCCAAGCAGCGCGAGCGGGGCAAGCAGGCGCATGCCCGCCTTCGGACTGATGCGCTCGGCTGCAGTCGCCGCAACGATGCTCATGAAAGCGACTGCGATCGGCAGCCTGTCCCAGGCGAGGCGTGGGCTGTCTGGCGCCCAATGGTAGAAGGCCGATCCAAAGCATCCGAGAGCAACAGCAGCAAAGGCAACGCCCCATCCCCATCGCTCCGATGAATTCTCAAATGCGCGGCGCCTTTCGTTTCCTTTCTCCCGAAACACGAAGAGCACTCCCATTACGCCCACTACCAGGAACGCGACATTCGAGGTCACGTCGAGATAATTCGGAATGCCCAGCAGCGATCGCTGATCCGCGAAGCGATGGTAGCTCTCAGGCTGAGCGAACGGCGGTGCAAGCGCGGCCGCCAGTGTGATGACGACAGCGACAGCCCAGAGCACCGCGATGCGCTTGCCGCGGTTGAAACGACTCACCTGCGATGCCCGCGTGCCCATATCGACGGGATGTGAAGGAAGTTGGCGGCAGGAGTGATCGATTCAGAGTCTTTGTGGCCAGCGTCGAGAACATGCAGCATAGGCGGGCTTGGAGCAGGCGTGTTATCTTCGCTTCCAGCTGAAGCTGGGGGGCCTCAGCCTGCGCCCTGGTTGCCTGTTTCAGAAATGAACCTCTGTGGCATGGATGGGACATGCCATGGCAGGTCCCGGCGCGCCCCCGTTGCAAAAATGCAAATCAGCGCCGCCGCTCATCGCCAATTACAGTTCTGCATGCCGGCGCACGTCGCAATCCTCATCGCGCTCCTTCTTTGGACAACGGACGCCGCTTTTGCGGCGCCGCTTCGCTATCGGCTCGAGGTCGTTGCGCCGGACGCTCTCAAGGGCACGGTCAGTCGCAGTCTGGACCTCGTGCGATGGGAAAACTATGAAGAAATGACGCCGGAACTGCTCGATCGCCTCGTTCTCGAAGCGCGAGAGCAAGCCCGCCAGATCGCCGCAACCGAGGGTTATTTCGAGCCGAAGATTGACATTGACGTCGATCGGAACCTCGAGCCAGCACTGGTTCGGATCACCATCGATCCGGGCGTGCCGACCCGCATCAGTCGCGTCGATCTCACGTTGCAGGGCTCCGTGGCCGAGGATCCAACTCGGCTCGAGCAACGCCTTGCGCCGCTGCGCGAGCAGTGGTCTTTGCGCATAGGCGAAGTCTTCCGGCAAGTCGAGTGGACCGACGCAAAGGCAACAATGCTGAAGAGCTTTGCCGCGAAGGATTACGCGGCGGCAACGATTGCATCGAGCAAAGCAACGATCGACCCCGACGCGCACAGCGCGGTTCTCGAGGTCACGCTGGAGAGCGGGCCGGCGTTCCGTTTCGGCGAGACTCACGTGACCGGTCTGGAGCTCTACCGCCCTGAAATCGTGCTCAATCTGAACACCATCACCCCGGGGGAACCCTTCGCACAGCAGGAGCTCGATCAGTTGCAGCGCCGGCTCAGCGCGACCGGTTATTTTGCGAGCGTGCAGACCGGCATCGACATCGATCCCGCGCGGGCGGCAGCGACCCCGATCACCATTGCCGTGATCGAAGCGCCACCACGGCGCCTGGAGCTCGGCGGCGGATACAGCACCGACACCACGTACAACCTCACCTTCCGCTACAGCGACGTTAATGCCAATGGCAATGGACTTCAGTGGGTGACCAATGTGAGGATCGCTGGCAACACGCAGACCGGATCACTGCTTTTCAACTTGCCTCCGCGCGCCGAAGGATACCTCGACACGCTGAGCGGCACGATTGACCGCAGCGACATTCAAAACTTGGTGATTCACGCTGCGGCCGCAGGGGTGCGCAGGCGTACCATTGACGAGCGTGATGTCCATTCGTACGAGGCCAGTTTCCATTATGCTGATCAGTCGCCCCAGGGAGCGGACGGCAGCGCCGCTCACGCGCTCTACCTCGAGTACCGTCGCACCCTGCGAAGAGTCGACGCGCCTCTTTCGCCGACTCGCGGATACGTCGCGAGCGTCGGCGTCGGCGGCGGCGTACCCGGAGCCTCTACGGCGGGATTCGGACGAGTGATCGCCCAGTTCGCCTATTTTCAGCCGCTGAGCGTGGCGAACGCGCTGGAACTGCGCGCCGAAGGCGGCGCAGTCATGGTCGACCATCCTTTCAACGTGCCCGCCGATTTGATGTTTCGTACCGGCGGCGATACCACGGTGCGCGGCTACGCCTTTCAGAGTCTCGGTGTGAAAGACGGGCAGGCTATCGTCGGGGGGAGATATTACGGAGTCGCCAGCGCCGAGTTCATTCACTGGGTCAACGCGACCTGGGGTGTTGCGGCTTTCGTTGACGCCGGCAATGCAGCGAATTCGTTGAGCTCGCTCGACCCTGCCGTGGGGTACGGCCTTGGAGCGCGAATCCGGACGCCGATCGGACCGCTTCGTTTCGATGTGGCGTACGGTCAACGGACGGGTGGCGTGCGCGTGCACATGTCGGTCGGAGTGACGTTCTGATGGCGATGCGTGTGCTCTTCGGGTTGCTGCGCGCTCTGGCGATCATCGCGACACTGAGCTTCCTCCTGGTTGCCGGCGCGCTCTGGTACGGTCACACGCAGGCTGCCCTGGAAAGAGCTGTTGCGGAGGCGGTTGCTCGTAGCGACGGGCGATTGCAAGTCGAAGGTGCGACCGGCTCAGCGTTGGGTCCATTCATCTTTGCGCGCATTGCGTGGAAGGATGGACCGCTATCGATCGTCGCCGAACAAGTGCACGGCACCTGGTCGCCCCGAGCGTTGTTGTCCAGGCAACTGCAGATCTCCGAGCTGACGGTCGCCCGCTTCAGCATAATCAACGGAGGCGAGCCAGCGGCTTCCAGTCCGCCTGAATCGCTGGAGCTGCCGCTCTCGATGGTCATCGACCGGCTGGCGATCGCGGCGCTCGAGGTCGATTCGGGGGGCACGGTGATCGCCGCTTCTGACGTCGAGCTCGGCTATGTCGGTGACCCGAGCGGGCACCACGTCCGTGCGCTGCGTCTCAATTCAAAGCTCGGATCGATAAACGCCGACATCGATCTCGCGATGCAGCGCCCCTTCGGACTGCACGGCAGGATCGGATTTGCGCGAGCCGATGCGCACTCGCCGGTCGATGCCAGCATCGCGCTCGGCGGAGATCTCGCGACACCGAGCCTGGCGATCCGCGCGACGGTGGGCAAGACCGTTATCGACGGCGGCGCAACACTGCGGCCGTTTGATACGAGTTGGTTGCCGACGCTCTCACTCACTGCCAGCCCTTCCGATCTTGCGCAGTTCAACGCAGCCTGGCCTCGGACTCAATTGAGTCTCACCGGCAACGGCGCAACGGCGAGTGATGGAACCATCGCCGGCCATGTCGAGATCGTCAATACCAGCCCCGGGACGCTGACAGAGCAGCTGCTGCCCATCCGCCGTGCCGAGAGCGCATTTCGGGTCGAGGATCGTGAGTTGCGCCTCACGGGGCTGCGGATCGCGGTCGCTGGCGGCGGCAACGCTACAGGATCGGCAACCGTCGGCGCCGATCGCGCCGAGGTCGATCTTGCGCTGTCGGCCGTTGATCTGCGCGCCATTCACCGTCCGCTGCGCTCCACGCGACTCGCCGGTACCGTGCGAGCGCAGATCGAGCAAAACGCAGTGAGCGCAAAGGCGATGCTTCGCGAAAAGGAATTGACGCTGGCACTCGACCTTGTCCAGCGCGAAGGCCGAATCGACCTGCGTCAATTCCGTGCCGAGGCGCGCGGCGGGTCCTTGTCGGGCAACGGTCGCTTTGCGCTGAACGGTGCAATGATATTCGCGGTAAACGCGCGCGCGGCGCATCTGAATCCGGCCGGCTTCGGCGATTTCGTTTCCGCTTCAATCGACGCCGAGATCGCCGCCAGCGGCGCGTTGCAACCGCAGTGGTCAGCCGACGTGCGCTTCAACGTCGACCCACGCAGCCGTCTGCGCGGGTTGCCGCTGGCGGGCGATGGGCATCTCATGGCAAAGCCAACGGGCGTACGCGACGTCGGCGTGCGATTGCGCGTGGCCAGCAATGCGCTTCAGGTGGCCGGGGCCTTCGGTCAATCCGGCGACCGGCTCGACTTCACGCTCGACGCGCCTCGGTTGAAGCAAATCGATCCCGCGCTTGACGGCAAGTTGAGCGCGACCGGTTGGGTTTCGGGTTCGATCGCGGCTCCGGCCGTTTCCTTTGATCTTCACGGCACTGCGCTCGCCGCAGGCGAGGGTTACTCGATTGCTTCGATCGACGCGACAGCCAGGATCACAGGCGAGAATGACGGCCAGGCTCAAGTGGACATCGTCGCCAAGGAACTCGCCGCGCCGCAAGGCTCGCTCGCCTCGGCCTCGCTTCGTGTACAAGGGACGATGGCTGCTCACGATGCTCAATTCACGGCGACCGGCCAGAAGATCGACGCTCTCCTCAAAGTTCGTGGCGGTTGGCACGGCGGTGAGCATCCGCAATGGCAGGGAAGCGTCCTCGCCTTCGAACAGCGCGGCGATATCCCGGTTACGCTCACGCGGCCGATCACGCTGGAGCTTGGCCGTGACAACGCCCGGGTTTCGGACGTAAACCTGAACGTGGGCACGGGTCACTTGACCGTGCGCTACTTCCGGTGGGAAGGGCATCGGTTCTCGAGCGATGGAGAGTTCACCGCCATTCCTGCGTCTCTACCGTTGAAGCTCTCGGCGGTGGCTGATAACGTGAGCTCCACACTTTTAGTTGGCGGCGACTGGTCGATCGTCGCCTCGCCGAGGATGAATGGCGTCCTTAGAGTTCGGCGCGAAGCCGGTGATCTTGCATCCAAGGACATCACCGGGCTTTCGCTCGGACTGACCGCTTTTGACGCGGAGGCACGATTCAGCAACGATGCGCTGACCGCGATGCTGAGCGCTACCTCGGCTCAATTCGGCACCGGCAAGGTGCGTCTCGAGGTGGCTCCGCCTGACGGAGGCGACGGTGGCACGCTGGATCGCCGGGCGCAGGCCCGAATCGTGGCTTCGTTCGAGCTCGCCTCGCTGAAGGCGGTGGAAGTGTTCACCGGCACCAACGCTGTGATCGACGGCCGCCTGCGCGCGAATCTGGAGGGCCGCGGCACTCTGGATGCACTGGCCCTCACCGGTCAGATCGATGGCGATGGTCTTAGAATCGACGCGCCCCAGTACGGCGTCGCCGTTCGCGACGGGCGCTTGCGCGCCGAGCTTCGCAACGATGAGCTCAAGGTGAGTGAGCTGATGCTGACCGCTGGCGGAGGTCAATTCACAGCGACCGGCAGCTTGCCTCTGCGCAGGGATCTCGCCGGTTCATCGACGCTGCAGTGGAAGGCGGACAAGTTCACCTTGCTCAACCGGCCTGACCAAAGGCTGGTACTCGACGGTTCGGGCGTGCTTACGTGGGAAGCAAAACGCATCGCACTCACCGGCAGCTTGCGCGCCGAGGAAGGCCATTTCGAGTTTGCCACCAAGGACACGACCAGTCTGGGCGATGACGTCCTTGTCAAAGGCCGCCAGGCGGTCGCGCTCGAGAACCGACGCGGATCGCCCGCCAAAGTCCCTCTGAAGCTCGACCTCGACCTCGATCTCGGGCCGCGGCTGACGGTGATCGGTTATGGATTCGATTCGCGGCTCGATGGACGTATCAAAGTGACCACAGCCGACGACGGAACGCTGCTTGCGCACGGCAAGGTTACGGCGATCAATGGCACCTATCTCGCGTTCGGGCAAAAGCTTGCGCTCGAGCGCGGCGACCTGTACTTCAACGGGCCGATAGACAATCCGGGGCTCGATGTCCTTGCCTTGCGCAAGAACCTTCCGGTCGAGGTTGGCGTTGCAATCAGCGGAACCGCGAGGACGCCCATCGCGCAGCTCACATCAAATCCGCCGCTGCCGGACGGGGACAAACTGTCATGGCTGGTCTTGGGTCATGGTCCGGACACCACCGCAGGCAATGAAAACCAGGCTCTGCAGTCGGCCGCCGCCGTTCTGTTCGGATCGACGATCGGCGCGTCCAGCGGAAGCTCGCTCGCCAGCAAGGTTGGCCTCGACGACGTCAGCATTCACGGCCGCGCCAGCGGCGCCGAAGGCCAGGTAGTGTCATTCGGCAAACGCATCGCCGACCGTCTGTACATCGCGTTCGATCAGGGACTGACCGTTGCAACCAATGCGTTGCGCCTCGAATACACGCTGACGCGCCACGTGATGCTGCGGGCGGAAGCGGGGGTGGTCAGCAGTTTCGGGATTTACTATACCGAGTCCTTTCGCTAGCATGACTCGCAGACGATCCGGGGCCGGACCTGATCCGGGCGGAGAGCGCCGATGCAATTGACTCCCAGGGAATTCGACAAGCTCATCATTCACATGATGGCGGACGTCGCACTCAAGCGCAAAGAGAAGGGGATCAAGCTCAACTATCCGGAGGCCGTGGCCATCATCTCGGCTGCGACGCTTGACGGGGCGCGTGCGGGGAAGACCATCGACGAAGTCACCAGCGAGGCGCGCAAGGTGCTCACCAAGAACGACGTGATGGAAGGCGTTGCTGATTTGATCCCCATGGTGCAGGTCGAGGCCGTGTTCACCGATGGT